>NZ_JBVTQY010000004.1:0-208515 GCF_055755215.1 Planctobacterium sp. R6 | reverse complement strand
GCTGGACGACCATTGTCTTTACAGTACAGGTGAGCGACTTCATCACGAATGAAATCAAAATCAATCGCTGCATCGACAAGACGGACGAGATGGTCCTGAGGTACCAGCGATTCGATGTTGACCATTTCCAGTTGGATTTGATGAGGGGACGGGTCTTTGAGCATATTGAAATCTCCGATTTCTATATGCCTATTAGATCAAAGGCCAGGATCTGCGTCCAGGCCTTTTTCAACAGTCTGAAGCCGCACAAAGGCGGCTGTTTCTTCGGGGGATACTGGATTTGGATGTTTACCCTTATTTATTCAGTTTGGCATCCACACTGTAGCGTTTCGCGCCATTGATGGTTAGCACCAAAAAACCACCGGCGATGGCCAGATTTTTAAAGAAGTTCAGAAACTCCGCCTGGTCAGCAATATTGTTGTGAAAGATCAACGCTGATGCAATGGAAAATACTGCTAATCCCAGCGCAGCTAACCGCGTCTGAAAACCAATGATGATTGCCAGTGCGCCGGCAATCTCAGCAAATATTACCAGTGGCAATAAACCACCGGGGACACCCATCGCATCCATCCAGCCCGCCGTGCCTTCATAAGCACTCAGTTTGTTCATCCCTGCCAGTAAAAAAATGGTAGCGATTAACACTCTGCCAACCAGGTCGATTGAAGCAGCCAAAGCACCGTTTTGATTAAACGTTAAGATTTCAGTTTTCATGTCATTCTCCTCAGAATTTAGGTTTATCGTTGCGACAGGGATAATAATAGTTCGTTTAAATAAAAATAAAATCGCAATAAATAGCTTTAAAGATTCTAATAAATCGAATTTGTGAAGTTTGGTTTTATAGCAAATACCCTGTGAAACTTTTTAATCGGGCAACAACATTGTGTAAAATATTAATCTTCCGGGCTGTTAATATTGATGGTGAGATTGAGCAATGAAGTTTGTCGTTGTAATTGTTATTGTTTGTGCGGCGTTGTTGTTTATTCCTGAAATACATGATTTCCTGAAATTGCTCGCGGTGATGACGCTGTTGGTATGTATGAGTTTTGGTATTTTAGGGAAATTGCTATCCCTGCAAATAAAGCCATGCCCTAAATGTAATAAAATTCCTGACAAAATGAGTTATTCGTTGCAGGAATTTAACGCTTTTCAAGGCCCCTGTGCTCAATGCGGCTATAAGAAGTAGTTTTTAACAGCGGGTATTGGTCCTGATTGGAATAGCAGTGTCGATAATCTTTATCGACCGTCAAACCCTTTTAATTCCTCATCGGAAAACAGGATGAGCCAGCAGACTCAATAGGCTTTGTGGCAAGCTGAGAATTATCGCAAAAATCTTCGGCTTAACCTGTTGTTAACGAGGGAGTGCGGCATTTCGGGTAATAAAAAAGCAGCCCGAAAGCTGCTAATCATTGTGTTTGCAACGCAGAGTTACAGGGCGTAAGTGTCCATAAATAATTTCTTAATGCGTTCTTCATCTACCTTGAGGGCGGCCTGCATAACCGGCGCACTCTCCCATTCAGGCGACATCATTTTATCCAGTGGGGCAAAGGTGGTTTGTCCGTAGCACAGCGCATCGGTAGCCACTCTGAATCGCCCTTGTTTCATTTCGAACAACGTAGGATCAATCACGTAGGCCAGCGCCATGGCATCATGGAAATAACAGACTTCTTCGTCGCTGCTTTGGAAGACTTCTGAATAGAACTTGGCATAAAACTGCGCTGCCTGATGTACGAAGCCACCCAGCGTTGGGTTTACTTCGCCCAGTTTGGCCAGATACGCCTGGTTGTAAGATACGGCGTAGGTGACATCCAGACCTATCATAGTTAATGGCCAGTCTGCTGCGAATACGATATCAGCCGCATGGGGGTCGTTCCAGATATTGGCTTCGGCCACCGGCGTCACATTGCCTGGTACCTGTGCCGCACCGCCCATGATCACCACGCCTTTAAGCAGTTTGGTGATTTCCGGTTCCATTTTTAATACCAGGGCCAGATTGGTTAATGGTCCAATAGCGACCAAAGTGACTTCGCCAGGATATTGTTTTGCGGTATCGATAATAAACTGTGCTGAACTTCTGGGATCCAATGGCTTGTCGGACAATTTCGGGTGAATATTACCGAAGCCATCGTCGCCATGCACAAAGTGCGCGTAGCCTGATTCCGGACCAACCCAGGGCAAGCCCATGCCTTCACACACCGGAATATCTTTTCCGGCGATATCGCACAGGGTTACTGCATTTCTGGCTGCCATTTTAACCGGTACATTACCGAATACTGATGTTAAACCCAAAACATCCAGATCAGGAGACTGGAAAGCGAAAAAGATGGCCATTGCGTCGTCGATACCCGGATCGGTATCAATGATAATTTTTTCTGCCATGGTAATTCCTCAATAAAAGTGGTTCGTTACGCTTGCTCAGCCAAAAATGCTTCGACTTCTTCAAGGGTAGGAATAGATTGTGCCGCTCCAACTCGGGTAACGGCCACTGCTGATGCTGCACAGGCTCTGCGAATACATTGCTCCGCTTCATTTTCCTGCATGTAAGCGGCTAAAAAGAAACCGATAAAGGTGTCGCCTGCGGCTGTGGTGTCAACGGCCTTAACCTTAAAGGCCTCAGCAAAGGCGCTACTACTAGCTGATACCAGTTTGGCGCCCTTTGATCCCAGCGTGATAATCACTTCAGTATCCGGGAGATGTTGCTTAAACCAGGCTTCCATCGCTTCCAGTTCGCTGCTGCCGGTTAATGCTTCCGCTTCGACTTCGTTGACAATCAACAGCCCCAGCTTGTGTAACGGCAAACTCTTCACTGACTCGGTCATTGGCGCGGGATTAAAGGCCACCTTCAGATTTTTTTCATGGGCACTTTCAATAATATCAGCAATGGCATTGGTCTCGTTCTGGATTAAAACCCAGTCGCCTGCCTCACTATTACTCAGCGCCTGTTTGATCAATTCATCGGACAATTCGTGATTGGCACCGGCAAACAGAATGATGGAATTCTCGCCAGAGTCGGCCACCTGTATAATGGCATGACCGGTGGGTGTTTCGGTACCTCGAACGTATTTGCAATCTACCCCGGCCTTGATCAGTGTTTGCTTCATGGCAAAATCACTTTCTTCAATCAGACCCACGTGTTTAACGTCAGCCCCCGCCTTAGCTAAAGCGATAGACTGATTTGCTCCTTTACCGCCTAACAATTTTTGATAATTTCTGGAGGCGAGTGTTTCACCGGGTTGCACAAAATGCTCCACCTGATACACATGATCGATGTTGATGGAGCCAAAATTAATAATCGCCATACAATTTAATTATTTTCCTAAGTTTAAGTACTTACTGTAGAACATTTCGAGACGTTCAACTATGACAATTTGCCGAATTTAGCATAAATCCTGACCAGTTGGTCAAGTGCTGTGGGTGTTTAATTCTAATATTCTAATTATTGGAACGGTTTGGTCAAATTAATGTGATTTATTTTCATTTTAATGGAATTGATAATGTTCCCATCAAATCACGAATCAGGAACTTTATTATGATGCAATATCGACCTTCACACGAACGAGGCGGGGCTAATTTCGGTTGGCTGGAAAGCTATCACAGTTTTTCTTTCGGCAGTTATCACGATCCTAACCATACCAATCACGGCAGCTTGCGGGTGATTAATGAAGATTACGTGCAGCCCGGACAAGGCTTTGGTACGCATCCGCATCGCAATATGGAAATACTGAGTTATGTGATCGACGGCGCAATTGCCCACAAAGATTCAGAGGGCAATGAATATCAGGTGCCGGCGGGGGATTTTCAGCTAATGTCCGCCGGAAAAGGCATTACCCATAGTGAGTTTAATCCTTCTAAAACCCAGGCCTTAAACTTTCTGCAAATTTGGATAATGCCAAATGTCACTGAGACAGAACCCGGTTACCAGCAAAAAGCCTTTGTTCAAACCGAGAAGGCGCAGCTGATATTTTCCCCGGACGGTGCAGATGGCAGCTTGAATATCAAACAGAATGCCTGGTTGCACAGAGTCAGGTTGTCCGAAGGGGAGGATTTGTCTTATCCATTGGTTAAAACACCTGAAGCTTATATTCATATGGTGAAAGGCGAGGTGAGTATTAATCAGAGTCAGACGTTGCAAGCGGGTGATGGTTTGAAAATCAGTGCCGAAACTGAATTTGTTGCCAGGGCAAAAACTGATAATGTGGAATTTTTGTTGTTCGAGGTTTAATCGGGCCCTAAAAAAGCAAAAGAGCGGATAAATCCGCTCTTTTTCATTCCCAAAAATGTCGTCGTTCAGGGGTACCCAGAACCGTTCAGTTCAGGGCGGAAGTCTTATCGTCACCGTAGGCTTCATGGTACTAGCCAGGCTTGCTCAATAGCAACGCAACCAACTTCCTTGGATGTTAGCATCGGCTCGGGACATAACTGAACTAACAAACATCTCAGGAGCTTTTAGTTTAAAAGGAAATGAACAGTTTTACAAAGGGGTAAGGGTTCGTTTGCGCAGTTTTCACGCAAGCAATTGTAACTAGGTACGTTTTTCTTTCATTAATTGCGCTGCTTTGCTGGCAGCATCGGCAATGGCTGAACCCGGTGCCCGGTTTGCTTTCACGGAAGCGTCTTTAGCATTAACCATGGCCGAAGCCTGGCTTTGGGCCAGTTGTTCGTTAGCCACTTTGTCGCTGCTCTGTTGTTCGATAATGGTGCGGCAAAGGTTCAGCGCAGTCATCATAATGATGTCTTCACGGTTGGTGAGGCCGGACCCCTTTTTGGTGTTCAACAATTGCTGATTCAACATATCCTCAGTTTGTTTGAGCACGCTCTCTTCGCCCGAAGGGCAACGCACTTTGTATTGTCGGCCAAATAATGTAATAAACTGAGTTTTCGCTACTGCCATTGCGTTTTATCTTAAAAACAAACCACGTTTTTCTTGCTGGATAAGATCCTGATTGTGGATTAAGCCCTTTATCTTTGCAAGCCGTGATTTTGTATACGAGTTTGTCAGCCCGGATAGTTACAACTCTTTCTTATATGGTAGGATATGCGCAAATAACAAGGTGGAATTGTTTTGCAAGACAAAGAGTTAAGTTTTGAACAAATAGCCAATGATTTATTGGCCAATAAAGTGGCCAGTGATCCGTCAGAATTGCACGGCATTTTATGCGGTATGTTGTCCGGTGGCATGAGCCTGGACAATCAGGATTGGATCAACAGCCTGTCAGATTTTATTAATACCGGTGAGAAGTTTCCCTCCGAGGTTGAAACCCTGATTTACCAGGTTTTCGAAACTTCCTGTGAGCAACTGCTGGATGGGGAATTTTCCTTTCAGTTACTGCTTCCGGAAGATGTTGCTCCCATTATCGAGCGAGCGCAAAGCCTGATATCCTGGGTACAGGGTTTTTTGCTGGGCTTTGGCGTGCAGCAGGACGGTCAGCACAGCTTGTCGGCAGAAGTGAAGGAAGCGCTGACGGATTTTGCTGAAATCGCCCGTATGGACAGCGACATGCCGGAATCGGAAGATTCAGAACAGGCTCTGTTTGAAGTGGAAGAATATGTGCGTATATCCGCCATGCTGTGTTTTGGTGAGTTGGGTAAAACCGGCGAAACCGATTTGTCTTCCTTCAGAACCATCCATTAAGTTTTAATATGATCAGTATCAGCGAATATCAGGCCCGCCGACAAAAGCTGGTGGCGCAATTGCCCGACAACTCGGTGTTTGTATTGCCTTCTGCCACTGAAGTTACCCGCAGCAACGATACCGAATTTCTGTTTCGACAAAACAGTTATTTTTACTATTTCACTGGATTCACCGAGCCGGATGCCTGTTTGATTTTGAGTAATCTGGGTGGTGAGTATCAGGATTTAATCTTTTGTCGCCCCACTGATAAGCAGGCGGAGATTTGGCAAGGGCGCAGAGTGGGCGTGGATGCCGCTGCGGAAAAGCTGGGTATTGCTGAGAGTTATGATATCGCCGATTTACCCGAAGCCTTGTTAGATGTGCTGGATGGCAGTGAGCAACTGTATTTTTCCCTGGGTGATGACGCCGAGCTGGAGAATATGGTGTTAGGCGCTGTGGAGGCACTGCGCAAAGCGCCGAAACAATCAAAACAGGCGCCTATGTCAGTGGTAGAGCCCAAACCATTGATGGATGAAATGCGCCTGTTTAAATCTCCGGCGGAACTCACCATTATGCGTCAGGCAGCCAAAATTTCCGTGGCTGCTCACAAACGCGCGATGCGCTTTTGTGTGCCGGGTGCAATGGAGTATCAACTGGAAGCAGAAATTCACCACGAGTTTGCCATGCAGGGCGCAAGACAACCCGCCTATAACACCATAGTGGGGGCCGGTGATAACGCCTGTATATTGCATTACACCGAAAATGCCGATGTGCTGGAAGAAGGCGAGTTAGTGCTGATTGATGCCGGTGCTGAATTTTGTGGTTATGCCGCAGATATTACCCGCACTTTTCCGGTCGGTGGCCGTTTCAGTTACGAACAGGAGCAATTGTACAATCTGGTACTGAATGCGCAACAAGTGGCGTTGGATAGCATTAAACCGGGCAACACCTTGAAAGCTGCGGCTGATGCGGCTATCGAAGTGATTACGCAAGGATTAATTCGATTTGGTTTATTGACCGGCGATGTCGCTGAAAACATCGCAGCCATGAATCACCGGCAGTTTTATATGCATGGCTTGGGTCACTGGTTAGGGCTGGACGTGCACGATGTGGGCAACTACAAGGTAAATGGTGCCGAGCGGCCTTTTCAGCCGGGTATGGTATTAACGGTAGAGCCGGGCATATATGTAGCGCCGGATGCCGATGTGGAAGCGCGTTGGCGAGGTATCGGCATTCGCATTGAAGATAATGTGCTGATCACCGATTCGGGTTATGAGCTGTTAACCCATGGTTTACCGCGCACGGTTGATGAAATTGAGCAGTTTATGTCGCGCTAGCTCTAACCGAAATACAGAGAGATTCTCAGGTGGCAAAGCAACAGTTTGACCTCATTATTTCTGGCGGTGGCGCTACCGGCTGGAGTGTTGTCTTAGCGCTTCTGGCACAGTTACCTGTTACACCTCAAGAGGCAAAACTCAAAGTAGCGTTGATTGATAGCTTTGATAGCAGCAAGATAAATCCGCATCCAGGCTTTGATGCCCGCGCACTGGCGCTGTCGCAACAGTCACTGCGCTATTTCCAGCAAATGAACATTGCCGATGTGATAAAGCACAGCGGCACAGCGATTCATCGTATTCATGTGAGCGATCGCGGCGCAGCGGGTCAGGTGGTGCTGGATCATCAGTCTTATCATGAGCAGGAGCTGGGGATCGTTATGGAAGCCCAGCAGTTGGGGGCCATTTTACTCAATGCGGCCGAATCACAACTGGCGCAATCACCCTATATTGATTTTCTGCGCCTGCAACCCGACAGAATTATTAAAGCTGACACCCATCGCAACCAGGTGCAAATCGAAACCGAAGGTGGACACTCGCTGGAAACCAAATTATTGGTGCTGGCCGAAGGCAGTGCCTCAGAAAGCAAGCAATGGTTTAACATGGACACCCATGTTAACGAGTATCAGCAACATGCCATTATCGCCAATGTTGTCACTGAAAATTCCCCCGATAATACCGCTTTTGAGCGCTTCACCGCGGCTGGCCCTCTGGCCTTTTTACCCATGACAGAACAGCGTAGTGGCGTTGTCTGGTCGGTTGATTCTGCAGATGTTGAACGGGTTATGGCAATGTCAGATGAGGACTTTCTCAGCGCCTTGCAAACTCAATTTGGCTGTCGATTAGGCAAACTGGTGAAAACCGGAAAACGGCAGGCTTATCCACTTAAACTAATCACCACGGATGATGCTGTTTGCCATCGGGTTGTCTGTGTTGGCAACGCCTCTCAAACTTTGCATCCCATTGCCGGGCAGGGCTTTAATCTTGCCCTGAGAGATGCCTGGCAGCTGGCTGCGCATGTTAGCCGTAGTAAGAACAACAACGAAGATGCAGGAAGCTTTCGGCTATTATCGGCATTAAAGCAGGCGCGTAAAAAAGACCAGCAGCAAACAATCCGATTAACGGATTCTCTGGTGTATCTTTTTTCAAATAATAACCCCTTACTGACCGCTGGCCGCAATGCAGGATTATTGCTAATGAATAATTTCAGCTTTTTAAAAGATAATTTTGCCCGGGTAGCCATGGGACAACAAAGCGGAACAGAATAATGGTAAAACAAAAAGATATCGTTATTGTTGGAGCGGGTATTGTCGGACTGACATGCGCACTTGCCATGGCTTCATCCGGGCTGAATATTGCGGTTGTGGATGCTGCGCCAATACCCGGCAAACCAGAAGGTGAGGCGGATCTGAGGGTCAGCGCTATCAGCAAAGCCAGTCAACGGATTTTTGAAAGACTGTCGGTGTGGCAACACCTTGACGTAAAGCGAATCAGGCCTTACACCGAAATGACGGTTTGGGAGCAGGATAGCTTTGCCAAAATCGGTTTTTCAGCTCAGCAGGTGTACAGTGATGACTTGGGGCACATTATTGAAAATCGCCACCTGACGTCTGCGCTTGTTACTGCGGCGCTACAAGTGGCGAATATTGAACTACTGTTTGAAAGTGCCATCGATAAAATATCACTGAGCGACAGTACCCAGGTGGTGCAACTGCAAAATGGGACATTGTTGACCAGCCGTTTGGTAGTGGGTGCCGATGGTGCCAACTCATTGGTATGCAAAGCCGCGAACTTTGCGCAAACCTGGTGGGACTACGAGCAAACCGCCATTGTGGCCACCATAGAAACTGAACTACCCCATAATAATGCCGCCCGCCAGGTATTTACGCCCAGTGGTCCATTGGCTCTGTTGCCATTGTGGCAGGATAATCAGTGCTCTATTGTATGGTCGCAGGATAGCGATAAAGCAACAGAGTTATTGGCCATGGATGAGCAAGCCTTTGCTAAATTGTTGGCCGCGACCTTCGATATGCAGGCGGGCCAGGTAAAACTTGTCTCTGAACGTAAATCTTTTCCGCTTAAAATGCGCTACGCCCGGCAATGGCTGACCGATGGTGCCATGGTTATTGGTGATGCTGCGCATACTATTCATCCCCTGGCAGGACAGGGGGCTAATCTCGGCATTTTGGATGCAGCGGCATTAGCTGAACGGATAAATGAGCTGGTGACGGTAGATAAAGACTTTGCCGCTGTGCGTCAGCTTCGTCCCACTGAGCGCTGGCGTAAGGCCGAAGCGGCAAAAATGACTGCCACTATGGAAGCATTTAAACGTTTGTTTTCGGATGACCAGCCGGTTAAAAAGCTGTTGCGAGGTGCTGGTATGTCACTGGTGAATGAAATCACACCATTAAAGTCTGACATTATCCGTCAGGCGATGGGCCTATCCGGCAAGCTGCCAAAACTGGCGCAAAGCTAGAGGTTTTTGTTTATTCACTGTTTTTAAACTCAGAAAACAAAAAGGCCAGCGAATTGCTGGCCTTTGTCGTTATAAAATTGATTTATTTTACCTTCATGCCGGGCTGAGCGCCTTCATGAGGTTCCATTATCCACAAGTCTTTGCCACCAGGTCCTGCGGCTAATACCATACCTTCTGACATGCCAAAGCGCATCTTGCGCGGTGCCAGGTTGGCCACCATCACCGTCATTTTACCTACCAGGTCTTCTGGCTGGTAAGCACTCTTGATACCAGCAAACACCTGACGGGTTTCACCACCCAGGTCGAGTTCAAAGCGCAACAGCTTGTCAGCACCTTCGACGTGTTCGGCTTTAGCAATGCGCGCCACGCGTAAATCCACTTTCGCGAAATCAGCAAATTCGATAGTGTCTGCTATCGGATCTTTAGCTAACGGGCTGTTGGGATCCAGCGTGGTTTTCGCCTGTAAATCTTCTTTCGATGCTTCTACCATCTTCTCTACCTTTTCCGCATCGATACGTTGCATCAATGCTTTAAATTTATTGATTTCATGGCCTAACAGTGGTGCTTCAATACCTTGCCATGTAAGTTCGGTATTCAGGAACTGCTCGGTTTTTTCTGCCAACACTGGCAATACCGGCTTCAGCCAGGTCATCAGAATACGGAACAGATTAATACCTAACGAACACACCTGATGGGTTTGCTCCTGAAGCTCCGGATCTTTAATAGTCACCCAGGGAGACTGCGCATCAATATACTGATTCGCTTTATCGGCCAGTGCCATGATGTCGCGAATAGCACGGTTGTACTGACGAGACTCAAATGATTGCGCAATACCTTCCGATGCGGCCTGGAATTCTTTAATCAGGGCATCATCCGACAAGGTTTCGGCCAACTTACCGTCAAACTTCTTGCTGATAAAACCGGCACAACGACTGGCAATATTCACTACCTTACCTACCAGATCGGCATTGTTCTTTTGCACAAAGTCTTCAAAGTTTAAATCGATGTCAGTAACACCATCATTCAACTTAGAGGCAAAGTAATAACGCAGATATTCCGGCTCCAGGTGATCAAGATAGGTGCGCGCCTTGATGAACGTACCTTTCGACTTTGACATCTTGGCACCGTTCACCGTCACAAAACCGTGCACATTAACGCCGGTAGGTTTGCGCAATTCTGCTGCTTCTAACATGGCAGGCCAGAACAGACAGTGGAAGTAGGTGATATCTTTACCGATGAAGTGATACAGCTCGGCGTCGGAATCTTTATTCCAGAAACTGTCGAAATCCAGATTGTTACCGGCACAGAAGTTCTTGAAGCTGGCCATGTAACCCACAGGCGCATCTACCCAAACGTAGAAAAACTTGTTGGGTGCACCGGGAATTTCAAAGCCAAAATAAGGGGCATCACGGCTGATATCCCACTGTTGTAAGCCTTGCTCAAACCACTCCTGCAGTTTGTTGGCAATTTCTGCCTGCACGGATGAGCCATTCAGCCAGTCCTGCAGCATGTCTTGAAACTGTGGTAAGTCGAAGAAGTAGTGCTCAGAGTCTTTTAATACTGGCTCGGCACCGGATACCACAGATTTTGGATTCTTTAATTCGGTAGGGCTGTAGGTTGCACCACAGCTATCGCAGCTGTCGCCATTTTGGTCTTCGGCGTTGCATTGCGGGCAGGTACCTTTGACAAAACGGTCCGGCAGGAACATTTGCTTTTCGGGATCGAACAACTGACTGATGGTGCGTTGCTTGATAAAGCCGCGTTCTTTGGCGCGTAAATACACCATTTCACACAGCTCTTTGTTTTCTTCAGAGTGCGTGTTGTGGTAGTTGTCGTAGGACACTAAAAAGTCCGCCAGGTCTTGTTGGTGCTCGGCCTGGGTGCGGCGCACCATTTCTTCTGGGGTAATACCAAGCTCTGCCGCTTTTAACATGACAGGAGTGCCGTGGGCATCGTCAGCGCACACGCTGTAGCACTCGTGGCCACGTAGTTTTTGGAATCGCGTCCAGATGTCTGTCTGGATGTGCTCAAGCAAGTGGCCAAGGTGAATCGAACCATTGGCATAGGGCAAAGCACTGGTTACCAGAATTTTACGAGTTTCTGTGGTCATGATTACCTGAAATTGTTACTGGATAAAGAGGGCGAGAGTTTACAGAAAAAAGCCGCTGATTTCATCACAGAATATGGGTTGATTTCAGGTAAATCCGGCGAAGTTACTCTGCTCAAACAAAACCGGTAACAAAAATCAGTTGACGCAGCGCCATTGGCATTTGATCATTGCCCCAACAATCCACTGAAATAAGAGATCTCAAGCGAATGAGGCTTTGCGACAAGGACATAATCAAACACCTGAATGAGGGTTCCATCAAAATTTCCCCGGCTCCCACAGATAACATGGTGAGTGGTGTGACGGTAGACATTCGCTTGGGCAACAAGTTTCGGGTGTTTGAGGATCATCAGGCGCCCTATATCGATCTCAGTGGCCCCAAAGCCGAAGTAGCCGCGCAACTAGAAGCGGTGATGAGCGATGAAATAGAGCTGGAAGACGGCAAAGCGTTCTTTTTACACCCTGGAGAACTGGCGCTGGCGGTTACCTATGAATCAGTAACCTTGCCCGCCAATATCGTAGGTTGGTTAGATGGTCGCTCATCGCTGGCGCGACTGGGTTTGATGGTGCACGTTACCGCGCATCGCATTGATCCGGGCTGGTCAGGCAATATCGTGCTGGAATTTTTTAACAGCGGTAAATTACCCCTGGCGTTGCGCCCAAAAATGAAAATCGGTGCATTGAGTTTCGAAGTGTTATCCGATTACGCCGAGCGTCCTTACAATGCCCGTCTGGACGCCAAATATAAAGGCCAGGACGGTGCTATCGCCAGCCGCATCAGCGATGATGAAAAGGGTGAATCCTAACGTCCCAAACTCGAATATCGGGCAAACTATTCGGTTTGCCTGCACCTTTGTTTTACTGCTTTTGTTATCTGCCTGTGCCGCCATAAAACCAGTGCAGGTTAACTTTCAGCCGCAGAGATACGATCATTACTTTCCCGGTTTTGAGGCAACAGACATCGTGCCTGATGCCCAGATATTCTGGCTTAATAACGACGCTAAAGCGTACGTGCGGGAACGTGCCGCATTAGCGGAAACTACCGATGACAAAGCCTTAGCTTTAATCAATGACCTGTTTTCACCCTCACAACTGGCACTGGATTATGTTTATGGTGCCAATACCGTGGCCCAGGAAACCTTCGACAATGGCACGGCAAACTGTTTAAGTTTAACTATATTGGCCTACGCCATGGCCGAGGAGGCCGGGTTGGAAGTGAGTTTTCAGGAAGTGTTTGAAGACGAATCATGGAATCAGGCAGGAGAGTTTGATTTAGCCAATGGTCATGTCAATTTACTGATTGCCCGCAAACCCCGGTTTTCACAGGTGCCCGGTCTGCCATCCAGAAAGCTGACCTACACAGTGGATTTTTTTCCGGAATCCCGCGAAGGGCGGGTTAAAACAAAACAACTCAGCCAGACCGCTATCAAATCATATTTTTATTCCAATCTCGGAGCTAAAGCACTCATCGAAGAAGACTACAACAAAGCATGGGCAAACTTTCGACAGGCACTGTTGTTGTATCCCCGAGACTCTTCAGCCTGGAATAATCTGGCGTTACTGCTAAGCCGTAAGAGCGCCAACTCTGAAGCCGTGGATGCCTTTAAAGTGGCGACAGAATTGCGCCCCGATAATTACACCGCATGGGAAAATTTGGCAGGCTTATACCGCAAGATCGACAATACCGAAGATGCTGACCAGATAAGTCAGCGCCTGACGAGGGTGCGCAACAAAAACCCCAATTACCATGTGCGCATGGGTAACCGTTATCTGGTAAACGGTGAGTACGAACAAGCTGAAAGCGCCTTTTATGCAAGCCTCAGGCTGCAACAAAACAACCATTACGCCTGGTTTGGCTTAGCCAGAGTGGCAGCAGAGCAAGAGGATGAGGAATCAGTCAGGCGCTACCTCAACAAAGCCAGAGAAACCGCTAATAGCGAAGGTTTTGCGCGGCGCTACAGCCGTAAACTGCACGCCCTTAATGCGAGCCTTTGAGTTTTTCGATTTGTTGCCACAGGCTTTCTGCCTCAGCGGTCAGCAGCGAATAGCTTTTTATATCGCCACGCCGTTGCGCCAACATGGCACTCTCCAGCTTGTCGTCGTATTGCTTACGCAGCTTTTTCACAGGATCAGATTTAAATAAACCAAACATCAGTGCACCTCAACTTTTATACCGTTTTACTGAACGAACAGGCCAGAAGTTCACTTCCAGTAACTGATTTGATGATTGTTTCAGCAGTCGAATGTAACAATGGGCATTAGTGTTTGCAATTCAAAAATTTTTGAGTAATATGTGCGGCCTTCGGTCGGTGTGTGGCGCAGCTTGGTAGCGCACTGTCATGGGGTGTCAGGGGTCGGAGGTTCAAATCCTCTCACACCGACCAATCTATATCTATAGTAATCAGAAAGTTACAGATAATGACCCCAATATATGTAGCAAATGAAATTCTGATAATTTAAACCATGTAGCATATATGTAGCTTGGTTTACTCTTACATAATTTCGGCTCTACCCCATAAACGGGGGATCAGCATTCATCTTGTTCTATTGATTATTCCATCCCAACCACAATGAGTCATTACTCTTAACCTGTAATTTTCGGATCTACCCACTTAACGGGTCATCTAGCAGAACTTCTAACGTAATTAGGGCGGTTGTTTTTAATATCTTCGAAGCGACCAACTCAATTCACTACTTTTTAAAAAATGTAACAGGTTGCAAACACTGCAAGTAGAAGAGTTCAAAAAAAATTATTTAATGAAGACTTAATCAAAACTGAATTAATTTTCTGGCATGTAAGCTTCTTTAATTTGAGATATTTTAGAAAAAAAATTGTTAAATGACTCTAGATGTTCTGTAGAAGATATCCTTTTTATTAGTTCATCAAAGTATGTCTTAGACATTATTTCCTTAGGATTGCTTTTGCTATATTTTACACGCTTTTCAACAAGTGCCGCTCTAATATAGGCTTCGTGGAATTGGGAATGTGTGAATCTATCTGAGTAGTTACCCATCTCTTCTGGGTCATTTAAAACTACATTGTAATATTGCGAATATCTGCGCATTTTATCAGTGCTAGGTTGCCTCGATATTACTTTTTTATTGCCAAGCAGCGTCGTCTCGAAACATCGTTTCTGCACAATCACATGACATTCAGTATTTTCACTTAAATTAGCGCTCGTAACCTTTTCAATAACCTCTTTTTCTCGTTCTTCAACGCTACTTTCATCGCAATCTAATACAACTAAGAAAAAGTTAATATCACCAGCATCGTTTATATCCGACACTGAATTTGAAATATGGTTTAGTATAGAAGGATAGCCTTGCCCGGAAAATAAAAAAAAGCCGTGTTCACTTTTTTTAAAATCATCGTAACTAAGGTGTTGTTCAATACCGGGGATTAGAATTTTTAGCCACTTAGGGTAAACTTTTTTCTCAGTGCTATTCCCTTCTACTAAGAAATACATCTTCATTAATCTGCTCCGTGCAGATAAATGTCACTGTTTATAAGCTGAAGGAATTTATCGTGCTTACTTGTAGATTCCGATATTGCTTCCGCATATTGAGTTGATATACATCCACCTTTTCTTGTCACTATTCTCCAAAACTTAGCAGGAATATTATTAATGATTTTAGGGTGGTGAGTGCTTAAAACAATTTGAGAATCATTGTCCTGAATATAACTAAGTATTTCAGGAAGGCAATTTACACCTAAGCTATTCTCGATTTCATCAATAACTAACACTTCATTTCCAGAAGAAAATAAAAGTTCGGCTAAAATTGTCAATGTTTTGAACATGCCTGATGACATTGATCCTTGATTTACTTTTGTCCCACAAATAAGTTCAATTTCTATGTGAATTCCATTTTTGTTTTTGTTTGGAACGCCTCCTCGGATGCTATCGAGTAGCGAAATTTTTACTTTTTTTACATTGGGAAATATATTGCTATAAATAAACTCGAACTCTTCAAACGCGCTCGGGTCATACTTACTTGCATAGTAAAGTTTCTCTCGGCAATTTAATTCTGGATACTTTTCAGTAAGGCCAATAATACCCTTTTTGCCGGTATTAATCAGAACGTTTACTGTTGATTCAGACTTAATATAAACCAGCGGAATTGATCGTAAATCAGTAAACTCACGAGAGTGACTTGATGCAATTTTTATTGAAATCAGTGAAGAGTAAACTTTTTCGATAAGGTTATCGTCTCTAAAGACGTATAGTAAACTTTTGTGTTTCTCTATTTGTGGAAGCTTCTCGCCATTATATGTGATTACGTTATCATTTCGTTTAAAGACTTCTTTACCATCGATAGTAAGACGTTCACTCTCTACTTTCGCAACATCCTCATCATCATCTTCATAATTTTCGTCTGACTGTATTTGTTCCACTTCACTGGAAAATTTTCCCTGCCATCTAATATCTCGATGCTCATTGTCAAAAAATTTTAAGTCCCATTCATCGCCAGGTGAAGAGAGGCCTTTCGCAATACCCACTACCGTGGCCAAAGAGTCCATTATTGTGGTTTTACCTGCGCCAGAAGTACCTACAAAAATAGTAAGGTCTGAAAAAGAGGTTTCTTCAATACAAAGCCCGTTAATGTCGTCTTTAAAAAACAAGCTTTTGATTATCATTTTACTAAAAATCCTTTATTAATGTGGTTCGAATGACTCGAGCATTCATTAGAAAGTTATATTTTATCTAACTCTGTTGACTCACTAGTCTGCATCTTAATTGCCCATCGCTCAAGGACTATGAGTCGTTTATCCATATATTCCTGCAAATTGTAAACTTATTGAGCACCTTGAAGTTGATGGTTCAGTATTTTTTCAACCACTATCGGATCGGCTCCGATATTAGCATCGCCCAACCTCGTCGCAAGTGTTCGACGTAAGTCATGAGGTACAAACTTAGGGACACCCAACTGGTCAAGTTTTCTGTTTACAGCTCGCGATAGCGAATGCTTGTCTCAACCCGCTCTAATCAATCAACTTGCCGTTTTTAAAGGTCATTTTTACCTTTTTCAGTGTTGCCAGATCGGTAACAGGGTTATCTTGTACTATGACTAAGTTCGCTTTTTTACCGGGTGCAATTGAGCCTGACCGGGCATCAATGTTTAACAGTTTTGCTGAATTGAGCGTGGCGGCCTGTATAACTTGCATCGCAGAGAGGCCGATTTCAGACTGCAGGAATAGCATTTCGTCAATCAGCGAAGGATAGTCTGCCCAGTAGTTTAAGCGGTTGTCTGTCCCTACAACAAAGGGCACACCTTTCTGGAATGCGGCTTTTGCCGCTTTTATCCCATTACTGTAAACAAATTCGGAATTGTGGTCTGCAAAGGTGGTGATGGTGGCATCCAGGTAGATGTTTTTAGCTGCCATGTCGTCCAGTACACTATTAAACACAGGGTTTTGTAAATCGATTTCAAAATCGCTATAACGTGCTGTTGCTGCTGTCGGTTGTTGATTGTTGGAACTCCAGGCAAGCAAACTGGCATGAGACACACTGGAAATACCCGCATCGACCAGTTCACGCGGTTTTACCGGAATAACTGCGGCGTGTCCCCAGGTGGGCAGTCCGATTTTTTGTGCCGCATTGATTACCTGACGGGCCTGTTCTCCCGTCAGGTCGCCATAAAGCTTCAGACCTGATGCACCTGTACCGGCTGCCTCTGCCACCACGGCCTGAAAATCACTGCTGTCTGTAACTTGCCGCATCCAGGGCACCTGACCTGGAATGAGTCCTTTCGCTGATGCATGTGTTCGGGGATCTGAGAAGAATGATGCGCCGGAAATTAACGCAGAATAATAAATATCGGGGGCGGTGATTTCATCCAGCATGGCCTGACGGGCTAAATAGCTCAGCTGTCTGACATCTCCTGCCATGTCTCTTACGCCGGTTACCCCTTTTTTTGCTAGAAAGCTCAGCCGTTTTTTAACGTCTTCAATATTGTCGTAAGAGGACGGGGAGGTTGCCAGATGCACATGCATATCAAACAAACCCGGCAGGGCATAATAACCTGCCAAATCAATGGTGGTAGTGGCTTGTTGTGCAAAATCTTTAGGGTCGTCACTTATGGCAAGTATTTTGTCACCGGCAATTAATACCGAGTGCTTTTTTAGCAATACTGAGTTTTCAACATCTACGATATTGAGGTTTAACAACAGAGTTTTATCGAGGTCTTTGGCACTGGCAATGCCTGAAAAGGTCAAAACCAAAATGCTGATAAAAAGCAGTGTTGTTCTGAGATATTCCCTGTTTTTGTTGGCCTGACGATTCATCAATGTTCCTCTGCTGATACTGCGCATGTAATGTTAATTTCAGTGGGCATGTTATAGACAAATCAGCAGATGTAAACTCATGCAGGCTGGCCAAAACGGCTGCCTGGTATTGCAAAGAAATCAAAGCCTACCCACAAAGATGACTAAAAAGCCTGGTGCACTGTGAGATACGACTGAATGATTTGCTCCAGACGGCCGTTTTTTTCCAGTTGTTTGATACCTTCTTCCAGTATCGCGGCCCGCTGCAATGAACTTTCAAGGTTGGGGGAAAACCCAATGTGTACCGCTTCCGGTTTCAGGCATCCGGCTGTGTTAAATTGCGAGCCAAGCCCTGATTGGGAAACGAAGTATGAAAACACCCGTTTGTCTTCAATAATGGTGTTGATACGGCCGCGATTTAGCAGGGTTAAGCGTCTTTTTAGGTCTTCATCACCGCTGACCCGCATAATGTTCTGCTCGCCACTGTTTTCATTGTTGAGAATGTAACTGTCCATGAGTACGCCATAGCTGTAGCCATTCATGATGGCGATTCGGCGGTTGTCCAAATCGAGCAGATTGCGGTATTGCCAGGTATCAGTTTGTGGCACAAAAAAACACATCTGCGACTGCATAAAGGCCGTGTTGCCAAAGATGAAATCCGGCGCATCAGAGATATAGGTGCCCATCAGTGCATCCAGTTGGCCACAGCGTACCTGTTTGATTGATTGCGCCCAGTTGATACGGATATATTCAGGCTGATACCGGGTGGAGAGCAAAATTTCACTGGTGGCTTCCACCAAAATGCCAGGTCGTGGTGACTGAGGATCACAGATGTAAGGGCACCAGGAATCTGTGGCAAAGCGTAGTGTTTCTGCCTGTGAGCACAAGGAAAATATGAAGCATAAAAGTAGAGGCAGCCGTTGCCGCATACACATTATCTCGAGCTACTGAGTAGCTAAAATTTTAGTTAAGGAAAACATTTTTCTCAAGATCGGGACAACATCTTTGTCTTGTTAATGGTAGAAATAAATCAGAAATAAACAGGCTGTTAGCAGGCCATGGTTTTGTTTTAATATCGGGGTAGATAAAGGCAATATTTGTGAAGTTTGGTGTCAGGCCTTTATCGCTTAAGTTCACTCACGTTCGCTAATTGGCACCAATTTCAGGGTTTATTAGATGTTTGAAATCCCCGCGCCTAAATCAATCAACGAAGCCAGCGCCATCGTGATTGATCAGCAAGCTATTATTCGAGATTCGCTCAAGTCTGTGTTGTTGCAGGCCGGTGTCAGAAGTGTGGTGCTGTGTTCGAATGCGTTTGAGGCCTTGTCGGCATTTCGCACTGAGCCTTTTGATTTAGTGTTTGTGTCGTTCAACCTGAGTCGCGATAAAGACGGATTTCACCTGCTGGAAGAGCTAAAGTTTAAAGGCTATGTAACCAACCAGACCATAGTGGTGTTTTTAAGCGCAGATACCGAAAAAGGTTTGGTGCACAGTGTAGTAGAAATGCAGCCCGATGATTTTTGGTTGAAGCCCTTCGATATTAAAAGTGTTAACAGACGCCTGGATTTTTTATTGAGCATCAAAGAAAAGCTGCATAAGCCACTGTATTTTGCCGATCAAATGGACTATTCCAGAGCCATTTATTACTCAGATCGGCTGTTGGCGCTGAGTGAGCTAAAAGAGTTTCATCCCAGATTGCATCGTATTAAAGGCAACTGCCTGTTTGCTCTGTCGGAGTACGCCGACGCGGAAAAGCATTTCAATGCGGTGCTCGCTAAATATAAATACAACTGGGTTTATATTGGTCTTGCCAGAAGCTTGCTAAAACAAGAAAAGTATCAGCAGGCACAGGAGTTGGTGGATAAGCTCAAACTCCGGGAGGACAGTCGCTGTGCGATTCACGATTTGCTGGCGCAACATTATGTGGAAAAAGGCGACTATGAACAGGCTTATACCGAAATTATTGAAGCGGCAAAACTGGCACCCAGAAACATTGAGCGCAACAAGCGCAGTTGGGATTTAGCCAGGCTAAATCACGACAGAGTAGGGCAACTGGAAGCCACCATCAATATGGCAAAGTATGCCAAAAACAGCATTCATGATTCACCGGAGCTGACACTCAACGTGATCCGTTCCTACATTGATTTAGCCAACAGTCTTAAGGATGATGAATGCAATAGTTGGTTGCACAAGGCGCAAAAGCAGCTTACGCAACTGAGCACCAATCCGAAGTTATATCGACTGTTAAAAGTCGCGATAGACGTTATTAATGCCAGAATTTTGTGCGCTCAGGGAGACAAACGCAAAGCTGAAAAAGTGCTGGAAAACATCGAGCCGGAAGAGTCGAACAACCTGGATTTGAATTTTGATTTGATCAAAGCCAGGCATGAAGCCGGAGACAGAGAGGGTTGCCTGCGCTTGTTGGCCGAATCGGAGGTGTTGGTGGAAAACGATTCCTTCTCAGGTCAGATCCTCAACAAATATATTGAGCAGGAAACTGATGAACGCAGCAGTATCCATTTTACCCCCAAAGAGTTAACGGCGATGGCGGCTTCCTACCACAGCCAGGAAAAGTACAATCAGGCCATTGCGATGCTGTCACAGGCATTTCGTTTGTCGCCGAAGAATACCGCGTTGGCAATGAATATCATGAAAGTGGGCATGTCTATGAGTGAGCGGGAAACCCTGAATAATGATGAAAAACGCACGATCAACAATGCGATTATCTTACTGAGAAAATCTGACCTGGATAACGAGCAGCAAAAAGAATTTAGTTATTATCGGCAGCAAATTGGTGAGATCAATGAACTGGATTTACTCTCTACCAGTTTACAGTAAATGGGGCATAGCCCCGCATTGCCGCTATGCCTGAATCTTGGCCACCAGTAATCGGTCGTTTTTATGCAGTGCCGCCAGCAGATGTTCGCGAATTTGTTCGACGCTAAATTCTGACTTGATGATCCAGGTACAGTTCAGGCAGTGGTAATAGGCAATATAAGATTTGATGCGATTGTGCAATTCGGTGCAGTCGCTTTGTTCTGAATTTAGTTCATAACTCACAATAAAAGAAGACATACTTCGCCTCTACCGAAAACAGAGTTGGGGTAAAAAAATAAACCAAAAACTTATTTTGGTCAAATAGTAAACATTAAAAGTTTGTAACCCGCCAACAAACTGAAAATTGTTCTTATCGGTAAAAAATTGCTATAAATGCGCGCTAACTATGCAATAAACAATTTGTGCAATAGACAATTTGCCTGTTGAGCACACCATCTGATTCTGCAAGGATACAATGAATTCCCCGAACATCGCCCTGCCGACCACTGATTTTCTGAGGCCACAGCCATTTCCCGCAATATTACCCCAGGGGGTAACAGGGATAGGAGCCAGGTTCGGGCAAGGTGAGTTTAGCGAGCAGTTGTTTCACACTCATGAGATATATTTCCCTGAAGATATCCGTCGCTCGGTAACAAAAAGGCAATCAGAGTTTCTGGCAGGCCGCATTCTGGCCGGGCATAACCTGGCTTTAATGGGCGTGCGGGGGTTTGACATTGTTAACGATGAAATGCGCTGTCCACAATGGCCAAAAGGCGTGGTTGGGTCAATCAGTCACGCTGATGCGGTCGCCTGTTGTATCACCGCACCGGATACCCTTTTTCAGGGAGTGGGAGTTGATGTAGAAAACATCATGGCGGTAAAAACCGTTGAGGAAATCCGCACTTCTATTGTCAATCAGCAGGAGTCCCTGCTGATGCGTCAATTCAGCGTTTTGGCGGACAATGTCCTGTTTACCGCGGTTTTTTCTGCAAAGGAGGCAATTTACAAAGCCCTTTATCCCCGTGTGCGTCGCTTTTTTGATTTTAGTGCGGTGAACTTGACAGGCATCGATGCTGACCGGGAACTCTTGCAATTTGAAGTGACAGAGTCGCTGGCAGCGGGCTACGGGGTAGGCGCAAAGATTGCGGTACATTTCCGTGTTCAGGCGTCACTGCTGTACAGTTGGTGTTTGCTGCAAGCCGCTTAACTGCACTGCATTATGTTCGCATTTGCCATGTAGTCGCCAATTATTGGCGTTGCCTATTCAGGTGATCACCGGGGTTGATAACCCTGGTAAATACCTGAACTCGTTTGTTACACACTCAAAAATTAGCCACCCGTTTCTGACTGTTAATAACGGATTCCCGGTAACTTTTGGGTGTCTGGTTAAAGTGTTTCTTGAATACCGCGTACATATACTGCAAAGAAGGGTAACCGCAAATATTGGCAATTTCAGCCGGGGATACACTGGTTTCCTCCAGCATCTTGCAGGCTCTGGTGAGTTTTTCATTGTGAATTTCGGTGTGAATACTGTGACCGCGCTCTGCCTGAAAGCGATTTTCCAGATTAGAGCGTGAGATTCCCACATAATCGGTTACCTGTTCGACCTTTATGCCCTTTGTGGCGTACTGGCGAATAAAATGCATGGCCTGAATTACATTCGCATCTTTTAACGACTTAAAATCTGTGGATTGACGACTGGCAACGCCCACCGGTGGGATCATGATTTTTTTGCCACGTACGTCGATATTGTTCAGGCGTTTGTGCAACAATTTTGCTGCCCGGTAACCCATTTCGAAACAGCCCTGAGTCACTGAGCTTAAACTGATGCGGCTCAGGTGCCGGGCGATATCATCATCATCAATCCCAATCACAGAAATACGGTCCGGCACTTCAATACCCAGGTGATCACAGGCCTGCAAAACGTGTCTGGCCCGCGAGTCGGTTACTGCCACGATACCAATGGGAGTTGGCAGGCTTTGAATCCAGTCTGTTAGCCGGTTCATGGAATATTGCCAGGTTTCCGGGTGGGTAGTATGACCGCGGTAGCACTGCAATTCGTAGCCTTCTTCTTTGGTGATTTGACGGATTGCTAATTCCCGTTCATTGGCCCAACGATGGTGCTGATCAGTAGGTACACCGTAATAGGCGAAGCGCTCCAGGCCTCGGTGGCGTAAATGCTCGAATGCTGCTTTGACAATGGCATAATTGTCGGTAGCGATATAAGGGGTTTTGGGGTAATCCTCCGGATTTTGGTATGAACCGCCAACCCCCACTACGGGAATATCGCTATGTTCCAGAGCCCGTTGAATATCAATATCGTCAAAGTCAGCAATGATGCCATCACCCGCCCAGTCCTGGATGTTTTCAAGGCGACAGAGAAAGTCTTCTTCCAGGTAAATGTCCCAGTCTACTTTGGATGATTGTAGATAGTGCCCGATACCTTCAATCACCTGCCGGTCGTAAACTTTGTTGGCATTAAATAACAATGTAATACTGTGTCTGGTATCAAACATATTTACCTCGCTCTAACAATCTTCTGGGCCTGACTCACGATACTTTCTTTTCTTTGTATATTATCTTTTCTTTGTATTATGTTTTTTGCTTTTTTGATGCAGGCCTTATTGTAGTTGGCTTGCATTGTAATTCTTTACAAATAATTAACAATCCTTTTATGAAATTTCGTAATTGCCGGGCGCCGTTCTGCTCGTCACTATGTGAACAAATATTGCTAGTTAAAAAGATGGTCGAAGGCGAATGTATATAGGCATAGATTTAGGTACTTCCGGTATCAAAGTGATTTTGATGACCGGCGATGGCGAAATAGCCGCAACTGCCAGCAGCGAGTTGACGGTGAGTCGTCCCAGGCCGCTGTGGTCAGAACAAGACCCGGAAGCCTGGTGGCGGGCATTGCAGGATTGTATGCAGCAACTGGCTGGTGCAGGTGATCTTTCCGGGGTTGCCGCTATCGGCTTGTCAGGGCAAATGCATGGCGCTACGTTTCTGGATAGTGCGGGGAGTGTTATTCGGCCTGCAATCTTGTGGAACGATGGACGTTGTGCTGAGCAGTGCCGCCAGATTGAACAGGAAATCACTGAAGCCCGAGCAATAACCGGCAATATCGTTATGCCAGGGTTTACTGCGCCGAAAGTATTGTGGTTGATGCAAAACGAACCGGCAAACTTTACCCGCATCGACAAGATTCTGTTACCCAAAGATTATTTGCGCTTCCGAATGTGTGGTGATTTTGCAACTGATATGTCTGATGCGGCCGGAACCGCCTGGCTGGATGTGGCTAAACGGGACTGGGCGCCCGAAATGCTAAGAGCTTGTGGGCTGAATAAAAATCACATGCCAGCCTTGTTTGAAGGGTCGGAAATAACCGGATATTTGTCTGATGACGTTGCGCAACAATGGGGAATGAAGTCGGTGCCGGTGGTGGCGGGTGCCGGAGACAATGCCGCAGGCGCTATCGGCGTTGGGGTAATTCACAGCGGCCAGGCCATGTTGTCGTTGGGAACGTCAGGCGTTTATTTTGCGGTGAGCGAGCGCTTTACCAGCAATCCTGATTCAGCGGTGCACAGTTTTTGTCACGCTTTACCTGATACCTGGCACTTAATGTCGGTAGTACTGAGCGCGGCCAGTTGTTTGCAGTGGTTTGCCGATGCCATTGCCAAAGCCCCTCTGGATACCCTGCTGGCAGAGTTAGAAAACAGCGAAATCAATACAGAGCAGTGTCCTGTTTTTATTCCCTATTTGTCGGGCGAGCGCACTCCACATAACGATCCCAATGCCCGGGGCATGTTCTTTGGACTAACCCATGAAACCCATCGCACACATTTGCTTTACGCAGTTCTGGAGGGGGTGAGTTTTGCGTTAAAAGAGGGGGCACAGGCGCTGCATCAGGCGACGCAGAAACCCGGCTCCATTACCCTGATTGGCGGTGGTAGTAAAAGTGGTTACTGGCGGCAAATGCTGTCAGACGTGTTAAACCTGACGCTGGAATGTCGCAGTGGTGGCGAAGTTGGCCCCGCGCTTGGCGCCGCGAGACTGGCGTTGTTAGGGCATAAACCCGGCACCGATATTCGCCAAATCTGCCCGGTTCCGCCACTGGTTGCAACCCATCAACCCGATGCGGCCCGCAGTCAATTGTTTGCTGAGCGCTTTATTCGCTATCAGCAGATTTATCACAGGGTTAAAGACTTATTTTGATTCACTCTGCTTGCTACCCAAAAAGCTCAAACAGGAATGGAAAAATCGTAATTGAGGCCGTGTCGCTTTACTTCCATTATCCAAGGACGAAAACGCGAGATAAAAAGAGGAAAAGTCATGTCGCAGTATTTTGAAAATGTGGATGCTATCAAGTACGAAGGTCCACAGAGTAGCAACCCATTAGCCTATAAGCACTATGACGCAAATGAAGTGGTTCTGGGTAAAACCATGGCCGAGCATTTGCGGTTTGCGGCATGCTACTGGCACAACTTCTGCTGGGATGGTGCCGATGTGTTTGGTCAGGGAACCTTTGGTCGACCCTGGCTACAGGCAGGAGAGCCAATGCAGCGAGCCAGACAAAAAGCTGATGTCGCTTTCGAGTTTTTTAAAAAATTGGGCGTTAATTATTATACCTTTCACGATATTGACGTAAGTCCGGAAGGCGACAGCTTTGCTGAATATCAACGCAATTTTGCGGAAATGACAGAGGTACTGGCGCAAAAACAAGAAGAAACGGGCCTGAAACTCCTGTGGGGTACAGCCAATGTCTTCAGTAATCCGCGCTTTGCAGCAGGCGCTGCATCAAACCCTGACCCTGAGATTTTTGCTTATGCCGCCGGTCAGGTGTGTAATGCTATGGAGGCCACCCATCGTTTAGGCGGGGCGAACTATGTTCTTTGGGGAGGCCGGGAAGGATACGAAACGCTACTCAATACCGACTTACGTCAGGAGCGGGAGCAGTTGGGCCGGTTTATGCAGATGGTGGTAGAACACAAGGAAAAGATTGGCTTTAAAGGTACTTTGTTAATAGAGCCAAAACCTCAGGAGCCCACCAAACATCAGTATGATTATGATACGGCGACAGTATATGGCTTTCTCAAGCAATTTGGCCTGGAAAAAGAATTCAAGGTGAATATCGAAGGAAACCATGCGACCCTGGCCGGCCATTCTTTTCAGCATGAAATTGCAACAGCGTTTTCGCTGGGATTGTTTGGCAGTATTGATGCCAACCGTGGCGACCCTCAGTTGGGCTGGGACACGGATCAATTTCCCAACAGCGTGGAAGAAATGACGCTGATCATGTATGAGATCCTAAAATCCGGCGGCTTTACCACAGGTGGAATGATGTTTGATACCAAGTTGCGCCGACAAAGCACCGATCCGAATGATTTGTTTTATGGTCATATCGGTGGCATGGATACTATTGCGATCGCACTGAAAAAGGCGGCGGTAATGATCGAAAGCGACTTTCTGGCACAGGCGGTTTCCCGTCGTTATGCGGGTTGGAGCGGTGATTTAGGGAAACAAATCATGTCGGGTAATCAATCCATTGCCGCTTTGCGAAAATTGGTGGCGGATAAAGCCCTTGCGCCAAAACATCAAAGTGGTCAGCAGGAGTTGCTGGAAAACCATGTCAACGGCGTTTTATACCCCTGACAATTTCCGTCACCCTTGAAACCCATAAAAAAGCCTGTCATCGACAGGCTTTTTGCGGTTGGCACCAGCTATGCAGGCGGGTGCTCCTTGTAATCAAACCAGGCAAAATCGGCGTACCGGGTTTGATTGTCCAGATCCTGACAACCTATCCCTACAAAGGCACCGGTAAAGTTGGCGTCTGCGCCACCGTCACCCACTTCGTCACACAGCACGCTGTAGTCCAGTTCCAGTGGCAGCTCGGTGAATTTATCACCGGTAGCATAGCTGAAAACCAGGCGGTCGTAGACCACATCGGCTTTTAGGGTAACTTCACCGGATTCTGGTAATTGAATTGGCGACGCCAGTGGATACTGGCTGTGCCAGTTGTTGCAGCACATTGCAACGTCCAACACCCGGCCCAGCTTTTTGTCGTGGGTTATATGCAGATAAAAGTATTTCTTGCTGTTGTAGTAACACACCAGACCCGCCATGTGCTGTTTAGACGAAGGGGCAAAATCCAATTGCGTTTGCGCGCTAAAACAAAAAGCCTGCTGTCTTCTGGCTAATAAGCTTTGTTCAAACCAGGAGCCCAGGGACTCTTTGCCGTACAGACGCAGATAGCCCTGTCGCTCGGCTTGTGTTGCTACGTTTTCTGGCAAGGGATAGCGTAGTGACTGCAGATTAAGAGGCAAAGGCGCGCCATTAAACTCGATGCGTTGATCACGATGAGTCCGGGGTTTTGCAGAACTGGCGACAGTCACTTGCGAGTCAGGATACTGGCCACCACTTGTTAATCTTGGCCAGCCATCCTCTGACCATCGCACCGGCTGGATTGCGGTTTCTCTGCCCATAACTGAACGCCCCCGATAGGGCAATGGACGACTACACAAATGCACAAAGTACCAGTCTCCGGACGCTGACTCGACTAAATCGCCATGTCCGGCGCGTTTGAGTGACGCTTGTGGCGCATAATGGCTGGTTACCATCGGGCCTTGCGGATCGGTTTCATATGGCCCCCAGAGTTTTTTACTGCGGGCGAAGGTGGATGCGTGATGGATACCGGTGCCACCCTCGGCGACACAGCAATAATAATAGCCATCGCGTTTGTAGAGATGTGGTCCTTCTGACAGGCCAATGGGTGAACCGGAATAGATTAACTTTGATTCACCGGTCAGTTGCTGGGTGTGCGTATTGAATTCCTGCATCACAATACCGCCGAAATATTTGGCGGGAGAAAAGTTATTGCGACCCGCAGCCGGCAGGTGGTTCCATAGCATATTCAGATAATAGCTTTTGCCGTCGTCGTCATGGAAAAACGACGGATCAAACCCGCTGGAATTCAAATATACCGGTTCAGACCATTCGCCGCAGATGGAGGGGCTGGTCACCAGGTAATTGTGGGTGTCCTTGAAATCACCGGCAAAGCGCTTTACATCGGTGAATGCCAGATAAAACAGGCCGTTTTTATAGCTCAGGCAGGGCGCCCAGACACCACAGGAGTCCGGGTTACCTCGCATGTCCAGTTGCGACAAGCGGTTCAGGGGTAATGCCACCAGTTGCCAGTTAACTAAATCGTTAGAATGATAGATGCACACGCCCGGATACCATTCAAATGTGGATGTGGCAATATAATAGTCGTCTTTGACTCTCAGTATCGAAGGGTCCGGGTGAAAACCGGGTAAAATGGGATTGTTAATCACTGTCATGCTCTGCAATGTTCTCTTTCAGATAAAAGGGTTTCCGGAAGAGTGGGTAATTTAGCGCCGCCTCTCAATTATCATATTAATCAATACTATAACCATTTTTAATTATCCGCGAATTGCCACTGGATAGTGTCGACAGTTCGGGTTAAAACAACAAAAACACAACAAATGAGTACGCTGTATGAAATGGTTTCCAAAAACCCATTGTATCTTAATATTGTCCTGTTTAATGCTGGTTTCGGGCGGTTGCTCCGGCGAACCGGCGTCAGCAACATCGGACCCGGCTAAGCCCATCATCACGGGCAAATTTACACCGCCAGAGGGCAAAACCCTGATGATCATAGGTCAGGACAGCGAAACCATTGCCGACTATCAGCGTGCCGTGCCACAAGATAATCTGGAAGGCGTGACACTCTACACCATGCTTAAATCACCGGACCCTAAGCAAACACTTCACGGGGTGTTCTCCACCGGAAACTGGAACTCAGGTGATGTTAATTTTGGAGATACCTTGCAGGCTGCTCCTGATGCCGTTTTGGCCATAGGGCTGGCGTTTGACGATTGCAATGACGAGGACCACAGTGCCAATATTGCTGCCGGTCATTATGATAAGTCACTGCAAACCCTGGTGGACTATCTGCAATCCATTGCGCCCCGAAAAGTGCTGTTGCGGGCCGGGTATGAATTCGACGGCATGTGGAATTGTTATGAGCCAGCAACCTATAAAGCGGCCTTTCGCCATATCGCGCAAGCGATGAAAGCCGCTGATAACGTTGCCATGGTTTGGCAGTCGGCTGCCTGGCCAGCACCGCAATTTGCGGGTGACCGTACCCATTTGTATGATCACAACGATCCACAGCACATCGCAAAATGGTACCCGGGTGATGATGTAGTGGACTGGATCAGTATCTCCTCATTTTATCGCGATGACAGCCGTTTTAACTTTGAGCTGACAATTCATCCGGTTGAGGCGCAACAGTTATATGTGGATTTTGCCCGCGCGAAACAGATCCCCTTGATGATTTCTGAAGCCGCGCCACAGTCATACCGCACAGAAAAACAAACTCAGAGTTTTATCGCATTAAATACCCAAACTCCTTTACCCGCGGAACAGATTTGGCAGGACTGGTATCAACGCTTTTTTGATTTTATATACGACAACCGGGATGTAATTCGTGCTGTAGCTTACATTAATACCCATTGGGAAAGTCAGTCCCGCTGGTACTGTGCGCCTGATACCAGCCCTCCTGATCCCCAGTGCCCGGAAGGTAATTGGGGTGACAGCAGAGTACAAGGCCACCCCTTTATTAAGGCTCAGTGGTTAGAGCAGGTTAACAATGATGCGCTGTGGATCCAAAGCGGTGCTTACTAATGCCGCTGAAAGTGCGCTTACGCAAAGGATAAAAATGAAAATATCGCCAGTGCTAATTTATACCCTGATCGCGTCATTGGGTGGGTTTATCTTCGGATTTGATGCCACCGTGATTTCCGGCACATTGAACTTTGTCGTCAATGAATTTCAGCTTAGCCCGATGCAGCAAGGGCTGGTGGTGGGCGCACCA
The DNA here is from genome assembly GCF_055755215.1 of Planctobacterium sp. R6. Lineage (NCBI taxonomy): Bacteria > Pseudomonadati > Pseudomonadota > Gammaproteobacteria > Alteromonadales > Alteromonadaceae > Planctobacterium > Planctobacterium sp. R6. Next base: position 179,018 of record NZ_JBVTQY010000004.1, on the reverse strand, counting down.
ACGCTGGGCGCTATCATAGCGACCTTAACCGGCGGGATAATTTGCGATGCCATAGGGCGGCGCAATTTTTTGATTATTATCGCTTTTTTGTATTCAGTATCTGCTGTGGCTTCCGCCTTTGCACCCAGTTACAACTTTCTCGTCGCTGCGCGATTTATTGGCGGTCTGGCGTTTTGTTCGCTGATGATTGCGCCTATGTACATTGCTGAAATTAGCCGGGCTGAAGAGCGGGGACGCATGGTGTCCATTAATCAACTGAATATTATGTTGGGCTTTTCTGTTGCCTATTTTTCCAATTACTACATTTTACAGTGGGCTCAGTCTGCGAGTGAATGGGGCACCATGATCGGTATTCAGCAGCACACCTGGCGCTGGATGTTGGGCATTGAAGCCTTTCCGGCCATCCTCTGGTTTGGGTTACTGTTTCTGATCCCACGCAGTCCCCGCTGGCTATTGCAAAAAGGCAGGGAAACCGAAGCGAGATTATCGCTGGCAAAGCTGGGCTTAACCCGCAATGCCAGTCATGAGGTCTGTGCGCCAGTGCTCAGTGAGATGCGATCTGAGCCATCAACCACCCAGGAAAAAACGCAATCTGGCTTAGCAGACAGAATCAAATTTCTGTTCAGCAATAAGATGCGATTCGCCGTTGTAATTGGGGTCATTATTGGCATCACTCAGCAGGTAACGGGCATTAACGCGGTGTCGTTTTACGCCCCCACCATCTTTGAACAAAGTGGTGTTGGTACTAACGCGGCGTTTGCGCAGGCTATCTGGATTGGCATTATTAATATTATTTTTACTTTGCTGGCGATGTCTCTTATCGACAAACTGGGCCGTAAACCCCTGTTGATAATAGGCTTGTCGGGAGTATTCCTGAGCATGTCGTTGTGCGGTTATGGGTTTTACAAAGCCAGTTACCGCCTGGATGAATCTCACATCAGCATATTGCAAAACAAGCATCAAAACCTGCAACTTGCACCGCTAAAGCAATTGCAAAACAGGCAATTTGATTCCGATGTGGTGTTTAAGGCCCGTGTTATGGAGCAGATTGGCACAGAAAATTTTAACAAAATACAGAGCGACCTGTTGCAACTGGCAACCAGCATGAATGCAAAACTAATTCTGGCAGGCATACTGGGCTTTATGGCTTCATTTGCAATTTCACTGGGGCCGGTAATGTGGGTAATGTTTTCTGAAATATTCCCGAACCACGTACGAGGGCTGGCCGTTTCTTTTGTGGGAGTTATCAATAGCATCGCCAGCTTTGCGGTACAATTTATGTTCCCCTGGGAGTTACTTAATATCGGGGCAGCGCTGACGTTCATCATTTATGGGATGTTTGCATTGGTGGGGCTGTTGTTGGTTTGGCGTTTATTTCCTGAAACCAAAGGCAAGAGTCTGGAACAATTGGAACTGGAATTAGGAACAGGCAAATGAGTACTAATACAATACGCTGGGGTTTGGTAGGCGCAGGCAGAATTGCCAACACTTTTGTGCAGGATATGACCTGGGTTGAACACGCTAAAATTACTGCAGTGGCTGCGCGCTCACTAAACAATGCCCGGCAGTTTGCTGCAAAGCATGACATTGCCAGTGCTTATGAAGGTTATGATACCTTGTTCGCCGATCCCAACATCGACGCCGTTTACATTTCTACACCCCATACCCTGCACTTTGAACAAACCCGTGATGCCTTGTTAGCGGGAAAACACGTACTCTGTGAAAAGCCTTTTGTGGTAACACCACAGCAGTGCGAAACTTTAACAAGCCTCGCCAGAGACAAGGGATTGTTTTTAATGGAAGCCATGTGGACCTGGTTTTTACCGGCCATAAAACAGGCGCAGCGCTGGGTTGAACAGGGCCGAATTGGAGAAATAACGCAAATCCAGGCCGATTTTGGTTATCCCATAGAATATGGTCCAGATAAGCGCGAATGGAATGTAGAGCTGGCAGGGGGATGTACGTTTGAAATGGGCATTTATCCGGTTGCATTGAATCGCCTGTTCCATCGCAGCGACCCCGTGCGGATGAGTGTCGTTGGTAAACGCGCTGACAATGGTGCTGATAAGCGAATTAATGTGCTGTTTGACTTCGATGCCAGCTCAGCGTTACTGGGCGCCAGCTTTGAGAGTAAATTGCGCAATTGGGCGTACATTGTTGGCACACAAGGCTATATTGCTATCCCTGATTTCTGGCGGGCGACTACCGCGGAATTGTACGAGTTGGACAATTGTATCGACAGCTTTGTTGATAACCGTTCAGGCAGTGGTTTCGAATATCAGATTCAGCACACAGTTGATAGTATTTTGAACAACAAAAAAGAGTCATCCGTGGTAACTCACGCAGACAGTTTGCTGTTTCAGCAGGATATTCAACAAATATTAGCGGCATTCTGACGTGTTACTGGCGGTTTATTATCGCCTTCATTAAAAGAGCAAAACCAGGCAAGACCTGGTTTTTTTTAACTCAGAACCTGTTACAAGGTTGTTAACGCCTGCAGTGTTGTCGTGCTTATTTGAGATAGCCCAATACCACTAAAGAAAATAATTTCTCTTGTTTTTTCGTTATGAAAATCGCTTTTTACCCCAGCAAATTCATGTGTTTAACTATTTGTGAAAAAACATAACAAAGCAAAAAATATCGTAATCGATCCTGTTGTCAGGTCGCGTTATGTTGTCATTGTTAACATTTGGTTTACAACGGCAATGCTACGTCGTCTCTTTTTAAACCGGGTTAACGAACACACTTAAAAAATTTATAAATGTTTCCGCTGACATGTCAGTTACCGACCTGCAACTGAAATCGCATGAAAGTGGATGGAGAACATATTGATGAAGATACAAAAACATTTCAGGCCAAGCTTTGTTGCCATGTCAGTGGCGGCGGTATTTGGTCTGACGAATCCACAAGCTGTATTGGCTCAGGAAACCGTCGAAGACGATGGCACTGAAGTGATCGAAGTTACCGGTATTCGCGGCAGTCTAATTAAATCGATGGATATTAAGCGTAGCTCCGATGGTGTTGTTGATGCTATTTCTGCCGAGGACATCGGCAAATTCCCGGATACTAACCTCGCTGAATCGCTGCAACGCATTACCGGGGTGGCCATTGACCGCCAAAACAACGAAGGCTCACGAGTGACTGTACGTGGCTGGGGGCCGGAATTTAATATGATCACCCTGAATGGTCGTCAGATGCCTGCAGCAAATCTCAGCGGTCTGAATGTCAACACTGACCGTTCTTTTGATTTTGCGAATCTGGCCTCAGAGTCCGTGTCGGGGGTTGAGGTTTACAAAACCGGTAAGGCCCATTTAACTACGGGCGGCATTGGTTCAACAATCAATATTCAAACTCACAAGCCTTTTAACAATCCCGGTTTTATGGCTAGTATCGGCGCTAAAGCAATCAGTGACGATACCCGCGTAGGCAATGATATCACCCCGGAAGTGTCGGGCATTATTTCCAATACCTTTAACGATGATAAGGTGGGGATATCACTGGTTGCCAGTCGCTCTGAGCGGGACAATTACATTGCATCCGGTCAGGTGACATCGGGTTGGAACACCAGCAATCTGAGCGGACAACAACTGGATAATTTTGGTAATGAGGTATACAACGCTGGTAGCGGTAGTGTTATTTTTGCTGCTCCGCAAAACTACATGTACGTGTTTGAAGATTTCAGCCGGGTACGCACCAACGCACAGTTAACCTTGCAGTTTGCCCCTTCAGACAAGCTGAAAGCGACGCTGGATTATACTTATTCCGAACTGGAGCAAGATGTTGGCCGTCAGGAGTTTTCAGCCTGGTTTGGGGCAGGCAGCTATGCCGATACGGTCTTTACCGAAGTGGACAGCAACGGGGTGGTGTCGCCACTGATGCTGAATAATCGCGATTGTTGTGATCTTTCCTACGGAGTGGGTGCCTGGGGGACTACCAATCAGAATGACTCCATCGGTCTGAATCTCGAATATGAAGTGAATGACAACCTGGTATTGACTTTGGATGCTCATAGCTCCAAAGCAGAAGCAAAGCCAAAGGATCACCGGGGGAGTAACAATGTTGTGACGGCCAGTACGTTCCGTCGCTACCGGACCACCGTTGATTTCTCCCAATATGTGCCGGAAATGCAGGTCTTTCTGACCCCCACGGAAGCCCCTTTTGATGCCGGCGCGTCAGGCAATGAAGCCATTGACCCTGGTCTTATTATCGCATCGGGCAATAGTTTTAGAAACGGTTACATGAAAACCGAGATTGACCAGGTGCAATTAAACGGTGAGTACGTTTTCGACGCCGGAATTGTCAGCAAGGTGAACTTTGGTGTTTCTCATCTGACCATGAACAACCGTACAGCCTTTAGCCTTAATCAGGGGGGAGACTGGGGCGGAATGGGCTTTACCGGCCATACCACAGGCGGTGGCTGGAACTCGCCAGCGGGTGATGGTGACGGTAACTTTTCAGATGGTGCCTTTACGGTCGCCGATCTGAATGACCTTTCCGGTGACAATATTGGTGCCAATGGGCAGATGGTATGGGTTGATTTTGATCAGTTTAGCAGTGACATTGCTGCCCTTTATGCGGCAAATCCCACTTTGCCTGGGAATGTGTTTGGGAACTGCGCCGCCGGAACTTTGTGTACTAACCCGGAATACGCCAACGACTTACGGCTGGAAGAAGAGCAACTGGCTTTTTACGTTCAGGCCAACCTTGAGTTTGAACTTGGTGACATGCCATCACGGCTGATTGTGGGCGTAAGACATGAAGCAACCGATGTTAAATCTGAGTCGCTAATCCCTAACTATACCAGTTTGTCGTGGCTTACGGCTAACGAACTCATCCTGCAACAAAATGGAGGCGTGTTTGCCGAAGGGGAAGGGGATTACAGTCACACGTTACCCAACCTGGATTTCAGTATTGATTTGACTGAAGATCTGATTGGTCGTATCTCAGTCAGTAAAACCATCGCACGACCCGCCTATGACGACCTGCAGGCAGGTGCGGTACCGGCCAGTAGTCAGGCCAGAACCTTCGATAATTCTACGGCGGCTTCCGGCGATCCAAATCTGGAACCCTTTGAATCCGATAACTTCGATATTTCACTGGAATACTATTATGGTGAGGGTAGTTATGCCGCCATTGGTTACTACAAAAAAGACGTGAAGAACTTTATCGGTACCAGTGTCGTTAATCAGGTTATCTATCCGAACTTGGTTAACCCTGCATCGGGCGAGCGGTTCGAAGAAGCGCAGGGTGCGGTGGTTAATCCGGGCAATGCGGCACAGGAAATCAGACAATACTATGTGGATCAGGGCTGGGTAGCTACGGATGGCAGTTTAACCGGTGATCTCAGTGTTTATGATCCGCTGGATTATACGGTTACCATCCCGGTAAACCAGGATGACGCCTCTGTTGACGGCTTTGAATTTGCCGCTCAGCACATTTTTGGGGAATCCGGGTTTGGTATCCAGGCCAACTATACAACGGTTGATGGTGACGTGACTTATGACAACACTACCATTGGCGAAGACCAATTTGCCTTATTGGGGTTGAGTGATACTGCAAACCTGGTGGCATTTTACGAAAAGGATGCACTGCAAATTCGACTGGCCTATAACTGGCGGGATAAGTTCCTGAATTCCACCACCGGTGGCAATGGCCAGCAAGAACCGGCATACACCGAGTCTTACGCACAGCTTGATTTGAGCGTTTCATACAGTGTGACCGAGAATCTGACCCTCGCTTTTGAAGGCATTAACATCACTGAAGAAAATCGAAGGGTTCATGCCCGGGGTGATGACATGATCATCTATGCCAATGAACAAAGTGCGCGCTATGCGTTCGGCGTTCGCTATGATTTTTAAGTTAGTGTAATGCAGTTAAACGGTCAGTCACGTCAGGTGGCTGGCCGTTTTTGTGTTTCTTGGTAAGGGTTTTAAATAAAGTACGTTATGAGTGAATATGTAGTTTTAAACAATGTTGAGCACCTGAATTTAAAAGTACTTGATAAGGTATTGGTTGACGATTCATCTGCACCCGCTTGTACATCTCTGGTACTCAGTGAATTAAGAGAGGCCTTGCGACATTTTCCAATTGTATTTCACCAGAAGCCCGACAGTGGTGAGCTGTTCCCGGTGGCGATTTTTGGCTTTGAACAAGGGGAAAACCTGTTTATTCGGGATGGGCAATGGCCAGGCGGCATCTATCAGCCGTTAATGTTGCGCAAAGGCCCATTTCAGATTGGCCATCAGCGTCAATCTGACGGTACGGAGAGTAGGGTGATCAGTGTGGATTTATCCGATACAAGGATAAATGACAAAGTCGGTGAGGCGCTATTTTTAGCGCATGGCGGCAACGCTCCTTATACTCAGTCTATGGCCGAAGTGCTGTATCGCCTGCATGAAGAACGAGCACTAACCGGGCAATTTTGCGAGGAATTGCAACAGCATGATTTGTTGCAGCCGTTCGTGTTGGAAGCGCAACTGGCAGAGCAAAACAATATTCGCTTGTCGGGTTTTTTGAGTATTGATGAGGAGAAACTGGCCGGACTAAATGCCGGGCAATTACAGCAGTTGAATCAGTCGGGCTTTCTGCAGCTGGCGTATTTCTGCATGGCTTCTTTAACCGCCTTTTCTGACTTGCTAAGTCGAAAGCGCCTACAGCAAGTTACCCGTTAAGTGACTTCTGTCCTGTCAGCAAAAATGCACCAGGTTGCGGGAGATAACGATTTCCGAAAACGCAGTAATGGAGAATTGCAGCTTATCGCCACTAAAGCACAGGCTCCGGTATTGTTAAAACAACAGATTGCAGACTGGCCAATTGTGCAGGCGGCGCAGCAATCGCAGTTGGATTTAGAGGCTTATTTGCGTCGTTTTGACGCCGGCCTTGAAATGTTAACCTTTGCATTGGAAAAACGCTTTGATGGGCGTATTTTTTACAATGATGACTTTAGTGGAATGAACTTTGAGAAGCTGACGATGAACCTGCCAGCATTTTTAACGGCCATCGCTAAAAAACATCAGACACTGTACATGGGGTCCACCAATATCCAAAAATATTTTCCCGGTTTGCGTGATGAAAACGAACTGGAGTTTGGTATTTCGAAAACTGATACAGTGGCGAACCTGTGGCTGGGTAATCAGTCGTTAATCGCTGCCCATTTCGATTTCCCGAATAATTTTGCCTGCAATCTTTCTGGCACCCGGGTAGTTACTTTGTTTCCACCGGAGCAGGTGGATAATCTTTATATCGGGCCACTGGATTTCAATCCGGCCGGTCCGGCTATCAGTTTGGTAAATCCGGATGCGCCGGACTTTGACAAATATCCAAAATATCAACAGGCTATAGCTGCCAGTATTGAAGTTGTACTTGAGCCGGGTGATGTCTTATTTATTCCCAGTATGTGGTGGCATCAGATACGTGCCTGTTCGGACTTTAATTTGCTGATGAACTACTGGTGGAAACCGACACCCGCCTGGATGCCATCACCGATGCAGGCGTTAAACTTAGCCTTAATGACAATGAAGGCGCTACCGGCAGAGCAAAAGCAGGCGTGGCAACACCTGTTTCAGCAGTTTGTGTTTGAAGACAGAAATTTTGCGCATATTCCTCATTCTGTACAAGGGGTATTGGGGGAACTGGACGAGCTTACGGCTCGAAAACTACGGGCGCAGATACTGGCTGCGTTAAATCGTTAAGCGAACAAAAAATATGAATAAAATCGTAAACAATGTGGTTATTTTAGGGGGCGGAACTGCCGGATGGATGACAGCCGCGGCACTGAGCAAAGTGCTGTCAAACGTCAAGGTTACGCTGGTGGAGTCTGAGCAAATCGGAACGATAGGGGTTGGTGAGGCGACCATCCCCACCATGCAGTTTTTTAATGGCTTGCTCGATCTTGATTCCCATACGTTTTTAAAACACACCCGGGGTACCTATAAACTGGGTATACAGTTTGAAAACTGGGCAGCGCAGGAGCACAGTTATTTCCATGCATTTGGCTCTACGGGCCGCAGTTTATGGGCGGCCGGATTTCACGATTTTTGGCGAAAGGGGCTGGAGCTGGGGATCAGTGACAATTTTAGCGCCTATAACATCGAAGCTGTTGCAGCGGGTGCGAACCGGTTTGCACAGTCAAAAAATGGTCTGAATTACGCCTTTCATCTGGACAGCAGCTTGTACGCGAAACTGCTGCGAAGTGTGGCGGAAAAGCAAGGCGTGACCCGTATTGAAGGTAAGGTGGCAAAGGTTAACTGTGAGGCCGGGACGGGGTTTATCTCTTCCTTATTACTGGAAAGTGGGGAGCATGTGGCCGGTGATCTCTTTGTTGATTGTTCCGGTTTTAAAGGGCTGCTTATCAATGAAACACTTAAAGTTCCCTTTAATGACTATGGTCAGTGGTTAAAATGTGACCGGGCCTGGGCTGTGCAAACGAAAACCAGTAATACGCCGGTGCCTTACACCCGTTCCATTGCGCATGATTCAGGATGGCAGTGGCGCATACCATTGCAACATCGTATGGGCAACGGCATCGTGTACAGTTCCCAATATATGGATGATGACACCGCGCGCGAGCGGCTGTTGTCCACGGTTGAGGGGGAGCCGATAACCGAGCCAAGATTAATCGGATTTAAGACGGGGCACAGAGAACAGTTATGGCATAAAAACTGTGTGGCGATCGGGTTGTCGGGAGGCTTTATTGAGCCTTTGGAGTCCACGGCGATTCATTTGATTCAGCAGGGGATCCTGCGCTTAATTAAGCTCTTTCCATCGCAGGGCATTGAGCAGCTCGATATTGATGAGTTTAATAAGTCTGGGATGTCTGATTATCAACAAATCAGAGATTTCATTGTACTTCACTATTGCCAGACGCAGCGAGATGATTCTGACTTTTGGCGCTATTGCAAACAGATGGAAATACCCGAAAGTTTGCAGGAGCGCATGAGTTTATTTCGCAAAACCGGCCGGTTTATTGTGCGCCATGAAGAGATCTTCGTGGATTCCTGGCTGCAGGTTATGATTGGGCAGGGGCTTATTCCGGAAAAATATCATCGCATCGCAGATGAAATGCAAGCTCATGAACTAAAGGCTTTTTTGGATAATATTGTCAATTCACACCACCGTCAGGTGTCGGCATTACCCGAACACCAGCAGTACCTGACGCGCTATTGCCAGTAGCCCTCGGCCAAAGGGCTATTGGCGTTCAGGCTCAGGCCCTTTCTTCCAGTACCAAATTGGTGGAAAACTGAAAACGCATATTGCGGTAAACACAAATATCCGTGATGTCGTCCGGAACGCCTTCAGGGGCGCAACGGTAATTGGTGGACACCCGATACGGCCCTTTAATGGGGGTAATTCTGTGCCAGCAATGGCCATGCAATAATATTAATGTGCCGCGCTTCGGGCTTAGCACTAACTGATCTTCAAAGTCTTCATTCACCGGACCCGCAGACAGAGCACCGTTCATGTGCGTTTTGGGACGGATCACCACCTGTCCACCGGTATCTTCATTGATGTCCATGGTGTAAACCAGGCGATTGAGATTAAACTGGGTACTCTGCTCAGGTGGGCAGTCCTGATGCCAGGCCTGACCTTTTGTGCCCATTTTTGAAAACATCACCATCGAATATTGGGATTGCCATGGCCCCAAAATCGCAGAGGTTAACTGACAGAATCCTGCGTGCTTTTCGATACTGTCAAATAGCGGGTTTCCTTCGCGTTGCGGGAACCAGGGGATCACTTCAGTGGCCGACTTTTTAAGAAACTCTTCAGAGTGCTGAAATTCCGGCGCCTGGCCAAAATGAGCCAGGATTTCCTGATGCATAGTTTGCATCAGTTCATCCTCGAAAAAGTTTTCCAATACCAGATAACCTTGATGCCAAAATTGCGCGATTAACTGCTTGTATTGTTGCTGCATAACTTTACCTTTGTGTGTTTTTGGATAGGTTACATTAGGGGGCGGAAAACGCCTCATCCTCCAGGTTTAACCAAAACTCTGCAGGGATTTCTCTGACTGCATCAGTCAGGTATGGATTGTTAAAATCGAACACCTCTCTGTTGCCGAGCTTGGCAAAGCGAAGCCCCCGCCGCACATCGGGGTCGGCCCTGAACATAGTTTCATAACTGCCATCCCTGTGCATTTGCACCAGGATGTCATAGATGTGTCTGGCCAGTTCCAGGTTACCTTTTCTAACAAAGAAAAAATTCGCCAGTTTGTATCGGATCAGCATGTGCTCATCCACTGTCAGCCGGTACTGGCTCTCCCGTTCAATTTCGCTCCAGGGTTCAAAAAAGGCACGCGGAAAATAGTCACAACGTCCGCCTTCAAGCATTGGAAACAGGTTAAAGTACTTGTGGCTTGCGGCCACATTAACTCCGTTGGCTTCGAGTATTTTTGTGTCTGCCCAGAGCTTTCCCTGACAAGCGGTAAAGGTTTTTAACGTGTGCAAACTTGTCAGGTTGGCAAACTGTGCGGCATTTTCCTGCTTAATGATGCCAATTCTGATCCCGAGGCTGCCCCGGTAAATAGGAAAATAGATAGCGCTGTAATGTGTTTCGTAAAACTCTGAGGTGGCTGTCCACATAAGATCCAGTTTGCCCTGGATAACATCTTCCTGGGTTCTGGAGAAAGAGGCATCTCCCTGCTCGCCATACACATAGTCAATGCGGCTAAATTTGTCTGAGCGCTTTACGACTTCGTGTAATACATCAGTAGGCAAAGTACTCACTTTTGACGAGCCAGGTATTTTCAGCGGGCTTGCTGCACCCGTTATATGAACAGTTATCAGTGCAGTAAACAGGGCAATGTAAGGTAATTTCATAGCGTTGTTATGTAATTTCGACTCTGAAAGTTTGCGCAACAATGGGCTGCTTTCCTATGTCAAAAAAACGTAATCAACTTGTTATTTTTTGTTCCCGGTAGATTGCTTTACCTTGGTCAATCGCGGTAAACGAGCTGTTCGTCACGATGATTTCAGGACGTAGATAAGATTCGCGATATAACATTTGACATATGAAAAAACATATATATGATTTTTCGTATGTGTCGCTGGTTTGTTTGCCAGCCACAGGGGTCATTAACACCAGTTAGTGTTGCATAATGAATTAATGTTTTCGCATCAGTGATGGAGAAGGTCAGTGGGATTATTTGAACGATATTTGTCACTATGGGTGGCACTTTGCATAGCCGCCGGGGTGATACTGGGCAATGTTGTACCAGACGTGTTTAACCAGTTAGCAAAACTGGAATATGCGCACGTTAATCTGGTAGTGGCGGTGCTCATCTGGCTGATGATTTATCCGATGATGATTCAAATCGATTTTGCTTCCTTGAAGGATATCGGCAAAAAGCCCAAGGGTCTGGTGCTGACCCTGGTGATAAACTGGTTGATTAAACCCTTTTCTATGGCGCTGTTGGGTTGGTTGTTTTTTAAAGGCCTATTTGCCGACTGGGTGGACCCGCAGTCAGCCAGTGAATATATTGCCGGTATGATCTTGCTGGGTGTTGCCCCATGCACGGCCATGGTATTTGTCTGGAGCCAACTGACCAAAGGGGATGCCAACTATACGCTGGTGCAGGTATCCATTAACGATATCATCATGATCTTTGCCTTTGCGCCTATCACGGCGTTCCTTTTGGGGATCAGCGATATTCAGGTACCCTGGGAAACATTGCTGTTATCTGTGGGCTTGTATGTGGTATTGCCACTCATTGCCGGTGCACTTACCCGTAAAAAGCTGGATAAAGCCAATGATCACAGCCGATTAAATGCCTTTATTGCAAATTTCAAACCCTGGTCCATCATCGGTTTGTTGGCTACCGTGGTGTTGTTGTTTGGCTTTCAGGCACAAACCATTATCGAAAAACCACTGGTAATTGGCCTGATTGCTGTCCCGTTACTTGTTCAAACTTACGGCATTTTTGCGATTGCCTATTTTGCGGCAAAACAAATGAAGTTACCGCACAATGTGGCTGCACCGGCCTGCATGATTGGCACCTCCAATTTCTTTGAACTGGCCGTGGCGGTGGCGATTTCTCTGTTTGGTCTGCACTCCGGTGCAGCGTTGGCTACCGTAGTGGGCGTGCTGGTGGAAGTACCTGTGATGTTGTCATTAGTATGGTTTGCTAATCGCACTCGCCATTGGTTTCAATAGCGAAGGGAGGGGCCGACGGTTGATGCGGCCCTGACATCTGCCTGGCCAGCTTGTTGCTAAATCGGCATTGGTCACCTGTAAGGGCATAGCCCTTTAGTTGACCGTCGGCATCTACAAAGCGGGCCAGAACGCCCGTTTCTGTTTGCGTGTCCGTTAGCCATTGTCCGTTGGTTTTATCTTGCTCAGATGGCGGCACAACCACTACCGGACAAAGTTTTGTTTTCACCATCACCGGCATAACCGGATAGCGCACTTCCTGAATATCTCCACACAGTGTTTTTGCCAGTGCTTTGGCCTGAATATTCAACGGGGCAATATAAGGCAAAACCTGTTGGTTAAACTGAGCGCAATCTCCCAACGCATAAATATCGGGTTGTGAGGTTTGCATAATGTTATTAACTACGATGCCGCGTTCACATTCAATACCTGCAGTTTCAGCCAGATTTAAATTGGGGCGCAGACCAATTGCTGACAGTACAATGTCAGCAGCGATTGTTTTACCATTTCCCTGTTCTTTGTTGACGTCCTGCAGTTCTGCAATAACCTGGTGTTTCGTATCGTGGTTTAAGGCGCTAACCACCTGCTTAAAATGAAAATTAATTCCCGCGGCTTGTAGTTGGCTATGGAGGTGTTGTGACGCCTCAGCTGGCAGCAAACCAGCCAGTGGGCCGGATAAGGGATCGACAACCGAAACCTGATGACCGGTGCGGGTGAGGTTATCGGCAAATTCGCAGCCGATTAATCCGCCCCCCAAAATCAATATCCTACTGTCGGGTTTGAGCAAGGTGCGGAAGCGGGCATAGTCCTGCAAATCATTAACCCGATGAACTTTACTTACCGCATTTCCGGCAAGGGGCACCTGAGTGCTATGAGCGCCCAGAGCTAATATCAGTTTACTGTAACTACGGGTGCCACCCTCGCTAAGATGAATGCATTTGTTATGGCTGTCTATTTTAGTTACAGCAGTATAAATGTTGATTTCGGCTTGGTATTTTTGTGCCATTGTTTCAGCGCTAAACAGAATGAGAGCGGCGGCACTTTTGTTGGCGGAAAAACCATTTGATAACTGTGGCTTGGAGTAATAACTGCCATCATCGGCTGTGTATAATACTATGTTGAGTTGTGAATTCTGATTGCGAATTTCTTTCAATAATTGATAGGCTGCCAGACCGCTGCCGATGATAATCAGCGGTGATTGTTCAGCTACTTGTGGCACCGGCGTTGTATCTGTTTGCTGCTGCATCGCTGGCGTGTCCTCTGATGGTTGCGACCTGTCTGATTGGCTGACTTCCAGCATATCAAAATCGGCTTTGCCTACACCACATTCCGGACAATGCCAGTCATCAGGGATATCCTGCCAGCGGGTGCCAGGTTTAATACCCTCTTCGGGGCAACCTTTAGCTTCATCATATATCCAGTTGCAAACCTGACATTCCCAGATTTTGAAATCAGACATGTTTAAACTCCTTTAGCTATTTTCCAAAAGCTGAGCAATTACCTGATTGAATTCGTGCAATGCCCACTCGTTTTGACCGTACTGTAGATAAGGTAAGCCACCACTGTTAATCGATGCCTGAATGGATACACCCAACTCCCAATCCTCATTAAGTGTAGCATTGGTGATGTCGTGGTTCTTTTGCCAATGAGCGCGCTGTTTATCATCCTCAAGGTCGGCAGACTCTGGTATGAGTGTGGTGACGGAAATTTCGGTTTTATCCACGCTGATGGGGCGAAACTGGATCAATTCTACATGTTCTTTTTGTACCAACATGGCGACGCCCGGCATCAACAAAAACAGGGTGTGGCTACAATCATGTAAAGACAGTGGTTGCTCAGATGAATTAGCGTTAGCAGCTAAAGCTTTGGTGGGCATGACAACTCTGAAATGCAGTCCGATTTGATCAATCACCGCGATATTGTTGTGGAAAAAAGGAGCAATTGTTGCTTTGTGAGCAAAAGCAAAATGATAGGTTTCCAATCCACCTTCAGCAAACAACTTCCAGTTGCCGTTCCAGACTTTATCAAAGCGTTTGAAAGCTTTTAGCTTGTTGCCCTGCATCCATTTAAGGTGGGGTGTCATGTCCCCCAGGTGAGAGTCCAGCATCAGTTCCGCGTGTTCCGTGTTTGCTGCTTGGGGACATAGCCAGATGAAACCGTATTTCTCCGCGCAAGGAATACTGATAAGGCTGTTTTGATTTTTATCCAGGGAAGGAAAGCATTGACTCTGGCCTGGCACATTGCTGAGTTTTCCGGCCGTGCTGTAAGACCAGGCGTGGTAGGGGCAAACCAGGCGTTTGTTGCAGCCTTTGCCAGTAACCAGTTTCGCACCGCGATGACGACAACTATTGCGAAACACATGGGCTTGTCCTTCAGCATCACGGGTTACCAAAAGTGATCCTAAGGTGGTTTCCACTGAAAGATAGCTATGAGGAGTGGGTAATTCTGAGGCATGGAGCAACAGGCTGGGCAGTTGATTAAAAATCTTTTGTCGCTCTGCGTTGAGTCGCTCTTCTGAGATATAGCGTTCCATTGCTACTTTTTGCTCTGAGCCACGTAGCGATGTGGTTTTGTTGGCGATATTGCGACGTGCACTCTCAATCAATTCAATCTCAATGTCAGTATTCATATCTGGCCTCAAGTAGGTAAAATGTAAAAACTTACCAGTCGGTAGGTTTTTACAAAATACTTACCAGGTGGTAAGCTGTCAACAATTTCTTAACTCAGAGTCAGACCTTGAAGAAAAACACCCGAGAAAAATTGCTGCAACAGGCTGAGCTTTTGTTCGCTAAAAATGGCTTTTACGGCACCAGTATTAATGATGTCGCGACTACCCTGAGCGTAAGCAAACAAGCGGTTTTGCATCACTTTCCTTCCAAGGAAAAGTTGTATGCGGCTGTATTGGCACGTGCTGCGCAGCAGTTGCAGGATTTTGTCGCCAGTATCCGGGACAAAATGTCTGAACCACGAGGGCAGCTTCGGGCTGTAATATTGGAAATGTCGAATACCGATACCCCGCTGATGCAGGTTGTAATTTTGCTGATTCGAGAATTGCTGGATAACCGTGAGCGGGCTGAGAGTGCTCAGCAGTGGTTTTTGCGTCCATTTTTAGACGCATTGACTGATATTGTTGAGGAAGGCAAAAAGCGCGGTCATTTTGGCGACAAACATTCTTTGGCCTTTGTTTATCAGCTGCTGGGAGCTGCACAATATTATCTGGTGTCACAGCCTACGCTGGAGCGCTTGTATGATGAGGCTGAACGAACGCTGCATCAGCAGCAACATATCCGATTGCTGGAGGCGATGCTGGATTAAACCGCAGCCTTGATCATATCTCGCATCCACAACGCTAACGGGTCTTGCGAAGAGCGTTGATGCCACACCGAAATAACGTCAAATCCCGGTACATTGGTGTCCAGGATTATGCGCTGTAGTCGGGGGTCAGGTAACAGCCGGGAGGGGATAAAGCCACACAAATCAGTTTTGGCAATGGTGGCAATGGCTGCGCTGAAAGTAGGAAAGGTCATTAATACATTTCTGGGATGTCCTTTGTCTTCAAACCATTGGTGCACAGCACCGGTAAAATCTCCCCGAGATGGCGACACGACTACCTGCGGGATAGCCGCTATCTGAGCAATGTTCATGTTTTCCTGAACTTTGGTATTTTGTTTAGCGGCGACGCACTCGTAATGTTCGGCATAAATTACTTCAGAGGGGTATTGCGCAGGAGCAAACGCTGGATTGGTCAATACTAAATCCACTTCTCCCGACATAAGCTCGGCTGCCATATTATCCAGTTCTAGTTTTTTCACCGCGACTTTCAGGTTGGGGGCTTTTTGCCGGACTTCATGCAATACATGTGGCAGCAATGAGGTTTGCTCATAATCGGTGCAACTAATGATAAAGGTCGCCGACGTAGTGGCCGGGTTAAACTCTTCCGGCGTGAGTAGATTTTCCAGTGATGCCATCACTTGTTGTAGTTTCGGGGCTAAGGACAAAGCAAATGGCGTAGGTTGCACTCCGGTGCCATTGCGAATAAACAGCCTGTCGTCAAAGGTATTACGCAGTTTTTTAAGATGATCACTGACCGCCTGTTGTGTGATCCCCAACTGATCGGCAACCCGCGACAGGTTTTTCTCTCGCAATAACGCATCGAGCGTTGTTAACTGTCTGATATCTAAGCGGTTTAGTAAATTCATTTGTATCTCTTACAGGGATTACTTGTTTCTGTTCCCTCTCTTAGGTCTCTATGATCATGGCATCAAATCTTGTTTAGGAGAAGATCATGTTCTCAGTAAATTATGTTCAGGAAAATGCTGAACTGGAGTACGACCAAACATACAAAGGGCCAGGGGCAACATCGCTAACAGATGCGGTTGACGTTCGTCTTGTGGATATTGCCGACATGCGCACTCAGGAGAAACCGTTTTCACTAGAAGAGCAGGGGTTTAAGCCGGTTAAATTCCAAACCCAATTTACTGCCTTTGATGATGATAGCGCGATCCAACAGGTTTTGTATCCGCAGGTGATCGAATTCTTGCAACAGGAATTAGCGCGTCGCGATATTCGTATTTTTGATCATACTTTCCGCTCAACTACGCGCAAAGCACAAACGATTTATAACCGGGCGCCGGTGAAGACGGTGCACAACGATTACACTGATAAATCAGCTCATGATCGTATGTTAGCCGAGACAGAAAGTCATCCAGAATGGCGCAACCGCTCTTATCAGTTGCTGAATTTATGGCTTCCAGTGCACCAGGTTGTGCAAGAGTCGCCATTGGCTCTGATAGATTTATCTACGGTAAAAGCTGAAGACTTCAGACGCCTAAAGCTGATTTATCCGGACCGTATTGGTGAAATCTCCGTTATTAAACACAATCCTGAGCATCGTTGGTTTTATCAGTCACAAATGGCACCAGGTGAAGCCTTGCTGTTTAAAGTGTTTGATTCTCAGATGCGTGACGGTGTGTTTGGAGTACCGCATTCGGCTGTTGATTTCGCTCAAAGAAACGGCGCCCCAGCAACACCGCGTAGCAGCCTGGAGCTGCGTGCCATCGTGTTTGGAGACTGATAATGACGCAATATCTTATATCCAGAAACCCACTGGATAATCAGGAAGTGGGCCGGGTAGAAATCAGCTCGCCGCAGAAAATAAAGGAGCTGGTGCAAAAGGCCCGTCAGGCACGGCTGGCCTGGGGGAAACTTGCCCCTGAGGAGCGGCAGCGTCAGGTAAATAATGCTTTTGCCCATCTCAAAGGGCTTGAATCCACCTTGAGCGAATTGATTTCTCAGGAAATGGGTAAAGATCAGCGCCGAGCGGGGTATGAAGTCATGGGGGTACTCCAAAGTGCCCCCTATCTGACCGATGAAGTGGTGCGCGCAATTGCACCAATGCGTCGTCCAGGAGGTACACAGATCCAGTATCGGCCGCTTGGTGTTGTCGCCGTAATTGCGCCCTGGAATTATCCACTGGCCATGGCAAACAACTTGTTGATTCCGGCGTTGGTGGCGGGAAATACCGTGCTTCTCAAACCTTCAGAAGACACACCTTTGGTAGCTGAGCAATTTATTCAGGCATTGAAGGCCCGTTTACCCGAGGGCGTTATCGATATTGTTCACGGTGATGCTGAGGCGGGTAAAACACTGGTTGCCAGCGATATCAATATGGTGGCCTTTACCGGATCACTTCAGGCTGGTCGACACATTATGGCAAGTGCCGCCCCCAGGTTACACCGCCTGGTTATGGAGTTAGGAGGCAATGATCCCATGTTAGTGCTGAAGGACGCAGACATTAACGCGGCTGCGCGATTTGCAGTGGCCAGTTCTTTTGAAAATGCCGGGCAAATGTGTACATCCACTGAGCGGGTTTATGTACATCAGGATATTTATGAGGAATTTGTACAGCGAGTAGTGGAAATTGCCGGGCAATACAAAGTGGGCCCCTGGGATATGCCTCGAGTGAATTACGGACCTTTGGTCAACGAGAAGCAGCATCAGCAGGTACTGCGTCATTTGCAAGATGCTCAATCTAAAGGTGCTCATTTTGCGTTAGGGCAGGCTCACTATTTGCCTCCGTACATTCAGCCCACCGTGGTGACCGGGATTAAGCCAGATATGTTGCTGGAAAGCGAGGAAACCTTTGGTCCTGTAGTGGCGATTGCGGCTATGGAGAGTCATGAACAGGCCATTTCCAGAGCCAATAATTCGGTTTATGGGTTAGGGGCAGTGGTATTTGGTATGGACGGGGTATATGAGGTAGCTGAACAGTTAGAAGCCGGCATGATTGGAGTTAATGGCGGTGTCGGCAGTGGCGAAGCCCCGTGGGTTGGCGCAAAGCAAAGTGGTTTTGGATTTCATGGTGGGGTGGAAGGACATCGCCAGTTTACGCAATTACGCGTTATCAGTGCATAGGAGGAATTATGCAACAAGATGATTTTTATGTCGTCGCCCGAGAGTCAGGTGCACAAAACCCGTCCATTCCAACCTGGGCATCTGCACGAGACAACGTTTTTGATTTGGATGAGCAATTGAATGCAGAGCAGGTGGTGCGACGCGAAGTTAAAGAGGTACCAGGTGCCTATCAGTTACTGAATGTTTTTACTGAAGCTGAATGTGCTCGCCTTATTCAGCAATCAGAATCGCTTGGATACCTGAAAGATGCAGCTGTGTCGCTACCCCGAGAAGTGCGTCACAACGACAATGTGACCTTAATTGTGGATGAAGTCACTGAGCGCTTAATCTGGCAGCGGGTAGCCCCTTGGGTGGCGCAAAACTTGAAAATTTTTGAAAACAAGCAGCCATTGGGCATCAATGCCAGATTTCGCTTTTATCGCTATCAACAAGGGGATTACTTTAAATTTCACATTGATGGTGACTGGCCAGGCTCCAGGATCGTCGATGGCAAACTACAGCACAATGGCTACCCGGATCGCTACAGCAAAATGACCTTTTTAATTTTGCTTACTGATGAATTCCGCGGTGGAGAAACACGCTTCTTAGTGAATGCAGATAATCCCGGAAAACCAAACCGCCGAGGCGACAAAACCGCCGAAGTGGATGTCAGAACCCCCGCTGGTGGTGTGCTGTTGTTCCCTCACGGTCGTCACGAATTGCACTGTTTGCATAGCTCGTTGGCCATCACTGAAGGGGTCAAGTACATCATTCGCACGGATTTATTATTTGAGCTGTAAATCCGGGTAGTTACCAAAATAACACTGGTTGTTTTTTATGCTCATTAGCACAACACTGAACATGTTTAAAATTTTAATTAATTCACAGGAGTAATTTGATATGTCTTTAAAACTTAATGCCGGAGATAGCTTTCCACACATTACTGCCACGGCCTTGGAGGGTTCAGAAGTGACTTTAGGCAAGCCACGCGAAGGTTATAGCTGGCAGGCGGTGTTTGTATACCGCGGGCGCCATTGTCCACTGTGTACTCGCTATCTGAATCAATTAGCGGGATATCAACAAGCCTTTGCTGATGCGGGTGTTGATATCATTGCTGTGTCTGCCGATTCAAAAGCGCAATTGGAAGCGCAGTTGCAACAGGTTGATATTAATTTTCCTATTGCTTACGGATTGAGCGAAGATAGCATGAAGCAACTGGGTGTATATATCTCAGTACCGCGCTCCGAGCAGGAAACCGATCATAATTTTGCTGAACCAGGCTTGTTTGTGGTTAACGAGCAAGGCAACTTGCATGTAGTGGATATTTCCAACAATCCATTTGTACGTCCGGAGCTGGGAGCGTTGGCTAATGGTTTGGCCTGGATACGTGATCCAAACAACCACTATCCTATTCGGGGTACATTAGCTTACTAAAACGCATCACTTCAGCAATATCCCCGGTTAAGGCCGGGGATATTGAATTAGTGAAAGGTCATCAGGGCTGCAGTTCGGTTGCTGAATCCAGCAGTGTAATACGGGGGGATAAAGCGTGCAGTGCGATCAAATGCAACATTTCACTGACCGTTGTACAGGCGTCGGTAAACACTGAAACCTGATATTTTTCCGCAGCCTTAGAAATGGCGGTGTGGGTTACACAATTTTGCGTCATCATTCCTGCAATCAGCAGTTTTTTAATGCCATTCTCTGTCAGAACCTGCTCCAGTCGGGTTTGCTCAAAACTATCCGCATAAGATTTAATGACAATCGGTGCATCCGGAGCCGCAGCCAGGATATCCGGGTGGATTTCTGCGCCAGGCGTATTTTCGTTGAAAAACGGGGCTACTCCCTGGGCGGGGTCAGCTATATG
This sequence comes from Planctobacterium sp. R6, assembly GCF_055755215.1. NCBI lineage: Bacteria > Pseudomonadati > Pseudomonadota > Gammaproteobacteria > Alteromonadales > Alteromonadaceae > Planctobacterium > Planctobacterium sp. R6. The sequence goes on along the minus strand of NZ_JBVTQY010000004.1, from coordinate 158,614 downwards.
TTGAATGTGCACAGGTAAAATTCCCTTTGCTTTAGCCTCAGCAATAATTTCTACCAGTTTGTTTTTGGTTTCGCTGGCTTGCCACAATGGAAAAGCCCCTTGTTCAAAATAGTCCTGTTGTAAATCGATAAGCAGCAATGCGGTATCAGTCATAAGAAAATCTCCTGTTTTAAATGATTGGTGAAGGGATAGGGGATTGTGGGCGACTAAGGCTTTTGCAGATAGTGACCCATAGGTCATGTTTGGTTACTATTGGGTCATACTGTGTAACGAGGTTATTTATGACGACATTGGTGACGATTTTGGCTTTTGAGAATATCAGTGCTTTTCACCTGTCGGTGCCTTGTATGGTATTTGGCGATGCCGCAAAAGCTGCGGGTATTGATGAGTTCGCTGTTGAGGTGTGCAGCGAGGAAGCTGACCAGATAGACAGTGTGTCAGGTTTTGCCATTCAGGCGAAAGGCGACTTAGCGCGGTTTGCGCAAGGGGATATTTTGGTGGTGCCCAGCTGGCCAGAGGCAGATACAAAACCTTCCAATGAATTGCAGTCAGCGCTGTGTAAAGCCTATGCTCGTGGAGCGCTGGTGATTGGCTTGTGCATTGGGGCATATGCCCTGGGATACGCCGGCTTGCTGGATGGAAAACAGGCAACGACACACTGGGCTTATGTAGAGGATTTTCAGCAACGCTTTTCGCAGGTGAGTACAGTAGTAGATCAGTTATATCATCAGCAGGATAATATACTCACGTCGGCGGGCACAGCCGCGGCCATTGATTGTTGTTTATATGTATTACGTCAGCGTTTGGGCGCTGAAGTTGCTAATCGTGTAGCGCGGCTGTTGGTCACTGCACCCCAGCGACAGGGGGGCCAGGCACAATTTATTCAGTTACCTGTGCCTCAGGCGGTGCGTGATGAAAAGCTGGCAATTCTATTGGATGATATTCGCAAAGATCTGGCAAGCTCCTATCAGATTGATCTGCTGGCTGAAACAATGAACATGAGTCGGCGTACCTTCACCCGGCATTTTCGGGCACTAACCGGAGTGTCTTTTGGCGACTGGTTGCTCGGGGAGCGATTGCGATATGCGCAGTCTTTATTGGAAAGCAGTAATTTATCTATAGAAGACGTAAGCGAACGCAGTGGTTTTGCCACCGCCCTGAGTTTGCGCAATCATTTTCGTCAGCGCTTTGGGGTGACGCCCGGAGAATGGCGCAAAGCGTTTCGAAGTTAGGTCATGTTGCTACAGTGACAATCTGGGCTGAATAAAATCCAGAAATGCCTGTATGCGTGAAGATACAGCACTGTTTCGGTAATACACGGCATTGACACTTTCCCGCCGGTTGGGAGACACCACACTTCCGGGCAATACCTCTACCAGATTTCCTTTTTGTATATCACTGCGACACATAAAATTAGACAATAAACTTATTCCCAGTCCCGCCAGACACAGTTGTCTCACGGTTTCACCACTACTGGCAAACATGTGAAACTCCAAATCCAGCACTTCACTCAGCGGCCATTTATTGAGTTTGGGCACACGAGAAAAACCGATAAGTTGATGGCGAGTTAAATCATTGAGCCCGGTTAAACTGCCATTTGTTGTCAGATACTCCGGGCTGGCAACCAAATGTAGGCTACTGCTACCTAATAGACGAGCATGCAGGTTGGAATCCTCCAGTTCGCCGATACGAATGGCCACATCGGTTTTGCGTTCCAGTAAATCGATTATGTCATCGTTTGAGGTGATGTCTAAAACCACCTTGGGGTAAGTCTGATTAAAGTCACGCACCAGTGGGGTAATTTGATGCAGGACAAAAGGGCTGGCGGCATCAATTCGCAACCGGCCCGAAGGTGTTCCCTTAAGCAGCTTGATAGCTTCTTCTCCACTTTCAATGGCATTCAGACCACTACGGATATGTTCTAAAAATACATTGCCTTCTTCGGTGAGTTCGAGCCGTCGGGTGGTGCGATTTAACAAGGTACAGTTGAGCACCTTTTCCAGTCTGGAAATCGCCCGGGATACTTTCGCCACCTGCAAGTCCAGCAAGTCTGCAGCGTGAGAAAAGCTACCGCTGTCTACTACAGCGATAAATGCTTCCAAATCTTCTGTTTTGGATTTAACCGGCATGTTTAAACCTTTGCAAAATTGACAAAAATATTTTGTCATTGTTGGTGTTTTTTGCAATAGTCATGAGCTGCAAAATACGCCTCATTAAAAATTAACGTTGTTTATGAGGAAGTATTTATGCCTTTAGCTCTTTTTGCACTGACGCTCAGCGCCTTTGCTATCGGAACCACGGAGTTTGTGATTGTCGGTCTTGTGCCGACGATTGCCACGGACCTTGGGGTTTCCTTGCCCTCTGCCGGTTTATTGGTGAGCCTGTATGCCATGGGGGTTGCAGTTGGTGCGCCGGTGCTAACTGCGCTTACCGGTAAATGGAATCGCAAACATGTTTTGCTGTCGCTGATGGCTTTGTTTGTGGTGGGGAATCTGTTTGCCTGGCAAGCGCCAGGTTATAACACGCTGATAATTGCCCGGATCTTAACCGGATTGGCTCATGGCGTTTTCTTTTCCATTGGCTCTACTATTGCGACCAGCCTGGTGCCCAAAGAGAAAGAAGCCAGTGCCATAGCTATTATGTTTACCGGACTGACCGTGGCGTTAGTCACAGGTGTGCCGTTGGGCACCTGGATTGGACAGGGATTTGGTTGGCGAACCACTTTTTTAACTGTATCAGCGTTGGGGTTAATCGCGCTGATTGGTAGCGCCTTGTTAGTACCTGCCAATCTTAAGCAATCTGCCAGTGCCAGCATCAAAGAGCAGTTACAGGTGTTGCTTGAACCGAGGCTGTTGATTGTTTATGCCATGACGATACTTGGATACGGTGGTACGTTTACCGCATTCACTTTTTTAGCCCCCATTCTTGAACAGGAGGCCGGATTTGCCTCTTCGGCAGTCGCCGGGATCATGCTGGTGTATGGTTTGTCAGTTGCTGTGGGCAATATCTGGGGCGGTAAATTGGCAGACAAACACGGTCCCATAAAAGCCCTGAGCCTGATCTTTACCGGCCTGGCCCTGGTACTATTTGTATTCAGTTTTACCATGTCGTTTAAGTTTGCTGCGGTTATCACGGTACTGATTTGGGGGGCGTTTGCCTTTGGTAATGTGCCCGGATTGCAAGTGTATGTGGTGCAGTTAGCTGAGCGCTATACGCCTAAAGCAGTGGATGTGGCGTCTGGTCTTAATATTGCTGCTTTTAATATCGGTATCGCCGTGGGTTCGGTCAGTGGCGGCCTGATTGTGGATAGTATGTCTTTGCGTGATACCGCCTGGATTGGTGCTGCTATCGCGGTGAGTGCCTTACTGGTTACTCGCTATTCAGGTGCCTTAGACAGGCGCCAGACAAATCCGGATTTCTCACCAAAGTGGGATAATTAATCCAGTTATTTAAATCTGGCAGATATTTATCCCAAAACCAGGGTTATATATCTGCCACGAACCCTTGCTCTGCGAGCCAGTCTATGGCGCCTTTTTCCGTGCTGAAAATACCGAGTTTAACCTGAGCATTTTCGTACACTCTTTCGAACTGGGCTTTAACCATGGCTTCAATAGTGGTGTTTTGCGTTACCAGGGCGCTGGTCGTCATGCCACGGCTGACTCGCCATAATACGGATTTATGTAGATCTTTTTCAGCGTCTTTGGTGAGCAAAGCCGTGCCGTGAAGAAAACCCAAAAAGGCCCATGGCTTTTGCTCCATATTTAAAACGATTTCGGATATATCTTGTACGTAACGTTCAATGGATTCTTTGCTGGCAACGCCTTCCGCGAAAACAGCAATGATATTGTTCAAAACCGCAATCTGGTATTGACCATATCTACTTTTTACAGCCGCTTTTGGGTTAGCAAAGATTTTCATCATTAATTCTCAAAATAACTTCTTCTGAATAGCTTAAAAATCTCGCTGCAAATGTCGAAATTTAATTAACTTCCTAAATATAGTCTATATCTCAAATTGTAGCCGTTGTTTGCGCGGCTTCTTTGGGAGATTCATTAAAGTACCGCTTAAATTCCCGACTGAACTGGGAAGTACTGGCATATCCCACTCTGTGTGCAGCGTCATTGACCCGCTTTCCCTCGAAACATATCAATTCTCGTGCTTTGTTGAGACGCAGCTTTTTAATGTATTGAATGGGGGACTCCCGAGTAACTTTTTTAAAGGTGGTGTGAAAGGTTGAGACACTCATGTTGGCATTGGAAGCCAGCTCGTCAACGTTTAGTGGCTCGGCGTAGTTTTTATGAATACTTTCCAGAATTCGGGCGATTCTGGCATAGCGGCCTTCCTGGTCAGCAAGCGACATCAATGGTAAACCCGCAGGACTTAGCAATGCCCTATAAATGATTTCTTCCACTAAGCTATCACCAAATAGTTCCGCTTCTAAATCGTCATTTATAGCCTTTAGCAACCTAATCGTGGCATCAAGCATGTCCGTTGTCATTTTGCTGCTACGCAACAACATTGGCTCTTGTGACTTATCTAATGGGGGACGTTGTGGGTGCTGTCTTAGTTTTGTAGCCAGTTTTTGTAAAGTAACTGTACTGACGTTGATGGTGATACCAAGTAAAGGTGCACCGGGTGCATTTATGGCTTCACAATCCAGCGGTAGTGGCGCACCTATTATCAGGCTATCGCCATCGCCGTATTTAAGCACCTGACCCTGAGCATAGAGATGCTTATAACCCTGTCCCATGATAATGATACCGGATTCGTGGGTCATAGGCTGGCGGGGATAGCCAGTGCTTCGTCGAAAAAATCGCACTTCGGCTATGGCGGTAGAGACTATCCCTTCCAGCGAATGCAGGTTTTTGTATTCGACATAACGCTGCATCAGAGGTTGAAGGCTGTGAGCCTTTGTGGAAATGTCGTTTTTAGTAGAAATAGGCATGTTTTTTAAATGTTTTGGTCTGTTATCTCTGTCTTGCTGAGACTATTATGCATATCATTGTCATTTGTTAGCAAGCGGAGTTATTAATGAAGTTTACTTTTCACAACCCCACAGAGATCCATTTTGGACAAGGTCAGATTCAGAGCATTGACCAGGCCGTTAGCGATTATCGCAAAGTCATGGTGATATATGGGGGAGGCTCCATTAAGCGCAATGGGGTTTATCAACAGGTTACTGAAGCCCTGGCTAACACCGATTGGATAGAATTCTCTGGTGTGGAAGCCAACCCAACCAAAGAAACGCTGGATAAAGCGGTTTCACTGGTTAAAGCGCAAGAAGTCGACTTTATCCTGGCTGTCGGTGGAGGCTCAGTTATCGATGGTGCTAAATATGTGGCTGCATCAGCTTTGTATGAGGGAGATGGTTGGGACATTTTAACCAATACATACAAACCGCAACAGGCCATACCATTAGGGGTAATCTTAACGATTCCTGCAACCGGTTCTGAATCAAATACTAATTCGGTAATCACCAAAGCAGAAACCGGTGAAAAACTGCCCTTTTCCGCGGCCTGCGTGCAACCCAGATTTGCTGTGATGGATCCGGATGTAATGAAAACCCTGCCGGAAAGGCAACTGGCAAACGGTATTGTAGATGCCTGGGTGCATGTTTGTGAACAATACATCACTAAAGCTGAAGGAGCGCTGGTGCAGGATGCTTACGCTGAAGGATTGTTGAAAACCTTGAAGCAATTAGGCGAACAGTTTGAGCAGCGAGATTCTGACCTTTGGCGCAGTAACCTGATGTGGGCGGCCAATCAGGCCCTCAACGGTTTAATTGGTAGCGGCGTCTCTCAAGATTGGGCCACGCATATGATAGGCCATGAACTAACTGCACTTTGGCACGTTGATCATGCGCGTTCTTTGGCAATAGTACAGCCTTCGTTACTGCGTAATCAGATTGAATTTAAACGCGAAAAACTGGAGCAAATGGGGCGTAATGTGTTTGGCTTGCAAAGTAGTGATGATCTGGCCAATGAGACTATCGATGCAATTGAAGCTTTTTATCATTCTCTGGGAGTTGCAACGCAGTTGACGGAACACGGTGATGATAAGAATGCCGCGATAGAGGCGGTGCTTGAGCAGTTACAAAAACACAATATGACGGCTTTATCAGAAAACCAAAATATCACCCCGGATATCGCGCGTGAGATTTTGGAAAAAGCTATCGCTTAACTAACATATCTGGGCAAAGAGCCGCATATCCGGCGCAATGCCCATGAAAAAGCAAAGGCCAGTAATTAGCATTGCTGGCCTTTAGTTTTGATATTATTAAGAGCCTGCGCTGTTAAGCACTGGGGCAGGGCGCCCCGGCTTTTATCCAGATTTTCATCGCCTTGACAAAATCCTCATGGGTGCCCGGAGCAGGTGTTCTTTCGGGGCCAGGTTGCCAGGCCCATCTCACCAGAGGATCATCTTTAACATGATGTTCAAATTCTTTTTTGAAAATATCCATCTGGTGGCGACTTCCGCGAAATGCCAGAAAAGAGTTTTTCGCCGGATCTAGCCAGTTATTACACAGCTCCTGTGCGGACAGACCTGGTTCAATTGCCATCGTCGGCGGTGGCATGTGCCAGACAAACCCCGGCATCAAATCATTTGCAGCTCCCGGTGGCATACCCGGCTCCTTGCCATTGTCGTTTTGGTGGCAGCCACGACAATTTATTGCATTGGCTTCCCCCAGCTGAACAAATTCACCGTCTTTGAACCCCATTTTCAGGTTATTCAGACTGGTGATGTTCATGGGATGCGGGCGGCGCTCATCACCCACAGTGGGATGATGGATACCATTGTCCACAACACCATGACAATTGGCACAACGCGGGTGGGTGGCCACCTGATGCAGATATTTGAATGCCTTATCGGCATCCGGTGATTTTTTAAATTCACTGTATTGGTCAGCCAAAGATGCCAATGGCGAAGTCAGCAGTGCGGCAGCTAAGAGCCAGCGATTGAAACTGATTTTTAGTTTTTTCATGCTCTTCTCCATCAGGCGTTCAACTGTTGTTTTACGTGCTCTGGAAGCATGGGTAAATCGCGCAGGCGAATTCCCACAGCCTGGTAAACCGCGTTTCCGATAGCTGGGCCTACACCGATAACGCCGGGCTCGCCCAGGCCAACCGGGAATTCGTCGCTGTCTACCAGCTCAATATCCATGTCTGGTAAATCGTTCATGCGCAGGGGCAGGTAGCTGTGAAAATTGCGGGATTTAAGTTGGCCATTTTGGTAACGGTTATGTTCATGTAACGCTAAACTGGTGCCCCACAGTAATGAACCTTCCATTTGCGCCATTGCACCGTCGGGATGAATAATGATGCCCGCGTCTGCCACAGCGTACAGCTTCTTCAAGGTAATCTTGCCGCTTTTACGATTGACATGAACATGAGCGGCAGTCGCAATCCAGGCTGGCATAGTGCGTTCCTGACCGGCTGAAATAGAGAAACCAATACCTTCGTCCGTGCCGATAGGAACAGATTTTACCTTGTCTCTGAGACGGCTCAGCACATTGTGTAAGCGTTTCGCGCCGCCCACACTCTCCGGAGCATTGCCGGCTTGCTTGCCTTGCCCGTCCAGCATATCCAGTCGGAATTGCACAGGATCTTTACCTGCCTGGTGAGCGATTTCGTCAATGAAGGATTCCAGTCCCCAGACAACCCAACCCTGGCCTACAGCGCGTAACCAGCCTGGTAAAAAGGTCTTTTGAGCCAATTGGTTATTGATGGCACGGGCCCTGTGATTTTCCATGCTATACCAGTGGTCAGCTCCAGATGCTGAAAACATATCAATTTTGCCTTTTTTATGTACCCCATCGGCCATAAACCCTGGCGCCATTGATTTAGTTGGCCATCCGGCGGAAAAAGCGTGCTCAAGACCGGTAAATTCGCCATTGTTATTAAAAGATGCGTGTAACAAAGACGTCGACGCTGAGCGGCTTTGATCAAACAAGGTGTCGTCAGGTCGGGTGAAGATCAACTTCACGGGTTTATTAATGGCCTTGGAGGTCAATATGGCGGGTACAATCCAGTCACCATAAAGACGGCGACCAAAGCCACCGCCCAGATAATACTGATGCATAATAACCTTGTCTTCTGTCACCTGAGCGGCTTTGGCAAGCGTGGGCAAAGTTAGAGATTGCCACTGATTGCCTGTGTGAACATGCCACTTACCTTCTTTGTATTCAGCGACAGCATTGAGAGGCTCCAATTGGAAATGATTGGCGGTTGCTGTGGTGTATAAAGCCTCTATAGTATTTTTTGCCTCCGCCTGTGCTGCACTGACGTCCCCATCATCCACCAGAAAAGCACCCTGATTGCGGTCGCGGCACAGCCGTTCCCCCTCTTTTTGAATATCTTCTTCTGATACCCAGGCAGTTTCACCGGCTTGGTAGGATACTTTTATGGCATCGCCGGCTTTTATAGCGGTGTAATAATCGTCTGCAAGAACAGTGACCCAACCCTGACAAGTATCGCTTGGATCAGTGAGTACCTGATATCCCTGATAGCCCTTCAGTTTTTTCGCCGCAGAGTCATCTACCTTAGTGACTTTGCTACCGTATCGGGTAGGTGGAAGTACTGGACGGGCGAACACCATACCTGGCACTTCTACATCGATACCATACACCGCACTGCCATTGGTTTTAGGGGGAATATCCAGGGCCTGATAGGTGGTGCCAACAAGATGGCGTTTGCTGGCGGTTTTTATTGGCAATGCAGCAATTTCATCAGCACTAAAGGTACGATTAAATTGACCTTCTTTGACGATTTGCCCATAACTCACGCTGCGATTACCCGCGCTGACCATGCCATTTTTTTCCTGACATTGCTCTGGAGTGACACCCAATATAGCTGCTCCAGCCTCGATGAGTGCGATACGCCCAGCAGCACCAGCCTGAGATAAAGGCTTAAATGAATGGAATACTGACCAGGAGCCTCCGGTTACCATGTAACCCCATTTAGGATCTGTGTCTACGTGGTGAATGGAAACTTTTTGCCAGTCGCATTCCAGTTCATCAGCCACAATTCTGGCCAGGGCACTGCCAATGTGCTGGCCCATTTCCGCCTTAGCGATATTAATTAATACCTCACCACGGTCATTAATTTCAAACCAGACAGTGGGGGAGAAGACTTTTTGCTCTAGGGATTCTGCGGCGGATAAACCGGTGGAAACCAGACCCGGCGTAAATGCCATCATCAGACTGGCATTGACACTGCCGATCAGAAAGTTGCGTCGAGTCAGGTTAATGGTATCTTTTTTCCTTAACGGGTTTTTCATGACTTATTCTCCGACAAGCTCAGACTTTGGGTCAAAATGCTGTACTGCGCTTTGTTGACGATCAGCAGCGGTTTTAATGGCTTTTTTAATGCGGGAGTAAGCCATACAACGGCAATAGTTAGCGCTCATGTGGTTAACAATATCCTGATCGCTGGGATTGCTGTTGCGTTCCAACAGTGTTGCGGCCTGCATAATCTGACCGGATTGACAGTAGCCACATTGTGGCACTTGCTCATCTATCCAGGCCTGTTGCAATGGGTGTTCGTTGTTTAATCCCTCAATGGTGGTAATGGCTTTGCCTTTAACCATGGAGACCGGATAAGAACAGGAGCGAATTGCCTGACCGTCAATGTGAACGGTACAGGCACCACACATGGCGACACCACAACCAAACTTGGTGCCTTTGAGGCCAAATTCGTCCCTGATCACCCATAATAACGGTGTATCATCGCTCACTTCGGAGCGCACCGGTTTCCCGTTTAAAGTAAATTCCTGCATTGGTTATTCCTCTGGTGGAAAGTTAGTGTGTCAGGCTGCATATCCCTTGGTATCTTCGAGATTCAGACTGAGCATGTTGCCCCGTTGCTGGTGCAACACGGCATGACATTCGGCGACAATAGACAGCGCGATACTTTCGGGTAATTCTCCACCCAGATTTAATCCCGCTGGTCCACTAAAAAGGGCCTTTATTTGATGTTCTTGTACGCCAGCTAATTGCATCACTTCTTGCTTGCGATGTTTTGGCCCCAACATGGCAATGTAGTCCAAAGGAGCATCGTGTATGGCCTGTAATGCGTCACTATCAATGCTTTTATGATGAGACATCAATATGGCCCCATTGACCTGCTGCTCACGAACAAAGTTAGACAGCATTGCAGCAGAGGTAAGTTGTAATCGTTGAGAAACATGTGGAAAGTGTTCTGCTCTGGCCTGGCTGGGGCGCGGATCCCACAGTGTCACCCGCCACCCTAACTGCGCTGCAAACAATGTCATGGGAATGGCATCTGTGCCGCCACCAACAACCAGCAAATGAGGCTCAGGCTTAATAAACACTTGTAGCCATTGTTGCTGGTCCTCTGCTACCAAACCGTTGCCTTTTGAAGAGCCCAGTGAATGTTCTGCAATTCGCACATTAACCTCTTCAGCTGCTCTATCGAATTGCAGCTGCCAATGCACACTTTGACCATGTTGAAGAGCTTTATGGGTTTGGGTTAAGCCGGCATAATTGTTGTCTTTGTTGATGGGCAGGAGACGTAGATAGACCACTCCACCACAGCCAACGCCCAGTTGAAATGCCGCGTCATCTTCGTCGCTGTCATCATAGCGAAGATCTATACTTTTCTGACTCTGCATCACTTTTCTGGCATTGCGGCGCACGTCGGATTCCAGGCAACCACCACTTAAAATACCCAACTGATGACCATCAGAGCTAAATAGCATCATGGCACCCGATTTGCGGTAGCATGAGCCCTCAGTTTTGTAGATAACGCCCAATACCCAGTCGGCGTTGTCTTTTTCCGGCACCCAGCTCGCCAGCATTTGCTGCAATGAATGTACGGTTTTCATTTGCCCCTCTTGCTAAAGTGTAGTGCCATTCGAATTAGATCTGAGATTAGCTGTGGCGGTATAAAAAATAACCGGTTACTTTTTTGTAACCCCTCAGGGAAATAACTGGTTGATGTTCTGTTTGGCATGGCTAATTTTTGCCCTTGACGAGCTGCTGCAAAACACGTTGGAAGGTTTCGACGGGTTGTGCACCAGATAGCAGTTGTTGTTTATTAAAGACAAATGCAGGCACTGCCTGAATTCCAAGAGATGTCCAATGGCGCTGTTCATCACGTACTGCTTGAGCATAGCGCTCAGAAGCTAACACTTCTTCTGCCTGGGCAGGAGCTAGTCCCACTGCTGCGGCCTCTGCAATTAATACTTCAGGATCATCAATGGCTTTTCGTTCCGAGAAAAAGGCTGAAAATAAGCGCATTTTTAATGGTAGTGCTTTGTTATATTCACCTGCCCAGTGCAATAGTTGATGGGCTTTAAAGGTGTTGTACATACGCATTTCATCAAAATAATTAAAGCGAAAGCCTAACTCAGTGCCGAGTTGCGTCAGGTTTGCTCGCGCTTTAATGCTGCCTTCCAACGTGGTTCCGTATTTGGCCGCCAGATGCGAACGCAGGTTTTCTCCGCCCTGTGGCATACCGGGATTGAGTTCAAAAGGGTGCCATTGCAAATTTGCCTGAATGTCATCAGAAAAAGATTCTAGTGCTTTTTCCAGGCGTTTATAGCCGATGATGCACCAGGGACAAACCACATCCGACACGATATCAAGATTGATTAGCGTTTTATTCATAGCGATGTAGCTCAGTGTTTGGCTTCAACAATAATGGCGACAACATCATTATTACCCAGGTTGCTTACTTGATGCTGCCATGCCTGATGCCACATAACGTGACCATTGGGCACCTCTTCCTGGATATCAGGGCTATTCGGCGTTGCTATTCGCAGTGTCCCGCCTTGCTCGAAATACACGGTTTCATTGTTGTGGTAATGCCAGTTGTCCGTTTCACCTGGTTTCAGAACCATCTTTAAAACCAGCACTTGATCATTTTCCAATAATTTTTGGTAATGCTGAGGTGAAGCTTCATGGGCCGCCTCTTGCTGGCGCAATTCGGATTGCGCCATAGTGGCAATACCAGGAACCAAACCTAATGCGAACAGGAAGGTCTTTAAACGCGATACAGTCATGCAAATTCTCCGTGTTAGATAAATGACGGGCTCACCTGATGGTGAGCCGGAAGACATTAAAAAACTTGCTTCAGATGCGCTTCAAAGCGCTCGAAGTCATTTTCAACGTCTGCTTTTTTCATTACGTCGTAACAGGCGAATGTCGGCAGACTTTGCATACCAAAAAATCGGAAATTCATGTGCATAGGCAAAAATAAGTCATCTACGCTTTTGCCCTGAAACAGATATTCATCAGGGTCATTAAAGGATTCTTCCGGGGCGTTAAAGGTCAGTGACAACATGTACTTCTTATCGGTTAATGTGCCGCCTGCACCATAATTTGCTTTAGGGTTTTCTGCCGTACGACCATCACCGTGACACAGGGCACCGCCCATTCCTGCGGTGTAAACAATGTCCATGTACTTTTTAAATGACCATGGCACTCCCATCCAATTGACAGGGGTTTGTAGAATGATGACATCTGCCCAGGTGTGGTTTTCCAACTCCTTTTCGACATCAATGTCATTCTGCATAGTTACAATACGGGTATCGTGACCTTTAGCACGCAAAAAGCTATCGGCTTTATCTACTAAAGTGGCATTTAAACGGCCTTCTGAAAAAGGGTATTTTTCGTGTGCATTGATGATTAAAACGTTACTCATAGTCAATTACTCCAATTCGTTGATGAATTAACAGGTTAATTGCGGTATATTTTAGTAACCTCGATACTAATAACAATTAGTTTACTTTTGGTAACCACCTGTTTTAGGAAGGCAGAATTATGAAAAGTGAAATAAAAACAGATACTAAGGGGCGGAAAATAGTTTTAAATGCCTGTACAGAACCCTGCTCAGTAGAACGTGGAATGCGCATGATTGGGGGAAAATGGACGGGTTCTATTATCTATCATTTGAAAAATCAGCCGGTGAGATTTAACGATTTATGTCGAATGCTGGGGGGCGCCAGCAAAAAAATGATCGATCAGCGTTTAAAAGAGCTGGAGAGCAATGGCATGGTAATCCGGGAAGTGATGGACACCCGGCCCTTAGCAGTGGAATATAGCCTGACTGAATTTGGCCGCTCAGCACTAAGTATTTTAGAGCAGTTGCGGATTTGGTCTGAGCAACACCAAATTTGACAGCACAACCCGGTAAATGAGGAATGTTATGATTAGCTATCAGGAATACAATGACTATTGCGCGTCATTGCAACAGACCAGTCATGTGGTGCAGTGGGGCGGTTGCCACGTATGGAAAGTGTATGACAAAGTATTTGCCATTGGCGGCTGGGAAAATGCGGATGGCCCCGCAATTACCTTTAAAACCTCTGAGCTGAATTTTGAGATCCTAAAAGATGAACCCGGGTTTCGTCCTGCTCCTTATCTGGCATCTCGGGGATTTAAATGGATACAACATCATTGCGAGCCTTATTTATCCAAAGAAAAACTGCAAGAGTATATCTATGATTCTTACGTATTGGTGGCAAAAGGGCTGACAAAGAAAAAACAACGAGAGTTGGGATTGCTGGAATAGCTTTTTTAGCAGGCTTACCCTCGGGCATTAAGCAATCGTCTTTTGAGCATGATTAGGGTAAATACAGCTATATCCGTATTCCTGGTGCAGTGTCTTTATTCATAACATATTGAGAGCCTGAGAATTGAGTGTATACCAACAAAGGTTCAGCTTCTAAAATGAAATCATTTGAATTTGTTAAAAAGATGTAACATGCTAGAAGCCGATTATTTCCCTTTATCAACAAGAGAACTATATGAATCAGATAACACCAGAAATGAAAGATGAAATTGAGTTGATTCTGAAATTCCCAAATCAAAGCTTGGATCAAGGCCTGAAAATTCATCATGACGCAGATCCAGCCATGGTTGACGCCGCACAGCGACTGTTCCAAAAAGGCATTATTACCCAAGTCGATGGCGGTTATCTTACCCATTTGGGGCACGACTTGCAGGAACACGCCACTACGCTCATCACCGCCTTAAAAGGGCACTAATTGCGCCGAACATATCAGGCTGCTCACTTCGGAGTAGCCATGACTAATAGCGATTTCGCCAGGATATACTGGACTCAATTTTCACAACTGTTTCACACCCGGTTATTTACGCTGACATTGTCCTTAAAATGGAGTCGTAAATATGTCAGTCAGCAATGCCCATTCCGGTTATATCGAACTTAACCAGGTCAGCCAGTCTTTTGAGAGCCAGGGACGTCAAATAACCCTGTTCAGTCACGTCGATTTAACGGTACATACAACGTGTTCTTACGCTATAACTGGCCCGTCGGGTTCAGGAAAATCCAGTTTGTTAACTCTGATGTCTGGTTTGGCACCGCCCAGCACCGGCTCCTGTTTGTATCACGGTAGCCACGGCATTCAGGCTTTGTCAGAAATCAGACACAAAGTGGGGTTCATCTTTCAGCAATTTCATTTGTTACCGGAATTAACGGCACTACACAATGTGGCCTTGCCCCTGAAATTGCGTGGGCTACGCCATGCCACTAAACGTGCTGGTGAGTGGCTTGAACGGGTGGGGCTTGGGGATCGGCTGTCTCATAAGCCAGCGCAACTGAGTGGTGGCGAACAACAGCGGGTAGCGATAGCCAGAGCGCTGGTATTTGAACCCGAGTTTATCTTTGCCGATGAGCCTACTGGCAATCTGGATAGTGCTTCGGCAAAGGAAGTGGCCGATATACTGTTTGCCTGTTGTCAGGAGCGTGGCGCTGCGCTGGTGATGGTGACGCACAGTGAATCGCTGGCCGCTCAGGCGAAACAGGTACTGGCGTTTAACAAAGGTAATTTACATTGGGCGTCACAGGAATGTACGGCAACTGAGCAATCCACCGCGCAAGATCAGGCTGTAGCCGCCAGGGCGGTGCACTATGCTTAAACAAAATATAGGGTTGGCCTGGCAGTTTTATCATCAGGAAAAACGTCATCTCTGGCAGCGTTTTATCAACTGGACTCAAATGATCTTGATGGTATTTATGGTGACGTTGAGTTTAACCAGTGCCTCAATTCAATCTTACCTTACCGGTAATCTGAACAATTTACTGGGTGCTGATTTGGTATTGCAAAACAGCCGCCCATTGACGGTGCAACAACTGCAAAGCGTTGACTCGCTATCTGAACACCGGGTGTTAACGCAGAGCATTGATACCACGTTAACCCGTAATAACCTGTGGCAACGGGCAACACTGAAGGCTGTAGCAGAGGATTATCCGCTGCAAGGTGAATTGCGCGCCGGTGATTCTGTTGATGTCGGAGCAAGGCAGTTGCAGGGGCCTGCTCCCGGTGAAATCTGGCTGGATGCCCGATTAATGGCCGGGTTGTCAGCGCAGCCAGGCGGCCAGATCCGCATAGCCGGAACGAATTTTAAGGTAACTAAAGTGTTGTTGCATGAGCCAGATCGGCTGATGGAAGGGCACAACGTGCAGATGCGGGCGCTGATAAATCAGTATGATTTGGCCTTGCTTAATTTTTCAGAAGATAGGTTTACGTATCGCTACCTGGTGGCGGCTTCTGCAGATCAGATACAACAACTACAGGACTGGCAAAAGCAAGCGCTACCCGCCGCTATTCTTTACCATAAAAAAGGGGCGCATCCACTGGCTTTGTTCTGGCAACGCACCGAGAACTTTATTGGTTTGGCATCTATTATTCTGTTTTTTATGGCGGCGATTGCACTGCAGCAACTCACCAAAGTAAAACTGCAAAAAGAGCAGTGTTTTGGCGCGATCTGTCAAAGTCTGGGAGCCTCTAAATCTGCAATCTTTCAAATTTCAATGGTTAAGTGGTTACTGCAGTCACTGGCCATGGTGCCCTGGGTGCTACTACTTTCTTTGGGCTGTCATTGGGCGTTATTGCAGTGGCTGGCTGACACTTTTTACGGATTGAACTGGCAACCAGACTGGCTATTAGCTTTGTCCACCAGTTTTGTGCTGATCATGCTATTTGCCGCGTTTCAGTTACCCGTTTGGTTGGGCGTGGCTAAGTCCTCAGTGTTGCAACTACTCTTCAATCAGGCTCAGAGGTTAAATCAGGGGGTTGCCTGGTTGTGTGCCCTGGTGGCGCTGTCGGGGATTGCTGTAGCCTATTCAGATAACGGATTGTTAACGGCGATGGTGCTTGGCACCATGGGTGTCAGCATTATGCTGATTGTGCTGTTGAGTTGGTTGGTGATGACTCTGGGTGAATGGCTGACCCGCAATGTTTCGGGGTTGTTACCCTTTGCCTTTTTTATTATGAAGCAGCGATTAATCACCAAAAGCACGCAGATCCTGGGTGTAGGACTGTGTGCATTTCTGTTGCTGTTTACCTTGATGTTATTGCGCGATTTGGGTAGCAGCATGGCCAATTACCAGCGACAGCACGACGGCAATCTGTTGGTTTCTCAGGCCAGCAATGCACAAATGCAGGACATTGTGCATTGGGCTGATAATCGGGGCATTAGCATTCGTCAGAGCAAGCCGTTTATGTATGGCAAACTGATCAGCATAAATGGCCAATCGCTGGCAGATTTTAGCCAAAAACCCAGTGACAGCCTGGCCACCTTGCAACGGGAAATTCGATTGCATTGGAGTGATGAAATTCCTGCAAATAATGAATTGTTGCAGGGACAATGGTGGACCGCCAATGCGCAAAGCTGGCAGCAAATATCGGTGGAACAGGAGGTACTGACCGATCTTGGGCTGGAAATCGGTGACCGAATGACCTTTGCTATTGGCGAGCACTATACAGAATTCGATATCGTGGCCAGCCATGGTTACAAACCCGGCGCAGGCTCAATCACCTTCTGGGTTCAAATGCCGACGAGTGCCGTTGCTCATTTGTCCGGCGTAGCCTATTCAATGGCGAGCCTGGAACTGCAAGACAATGACTTTCCGATGCTGTCACAGTTGTGGCAAAAGCATCCGTCATTGCGCATGGTTTCCTTACAGGAAATGACGCAACGATTTGACAACATGTTGAACATGGTAACTCAGGTGGTGAGCGGATTTGCATTATTAATTGTATTGCTGGCCGCAATTGTCATTTTGTCTTCGATTCAGGCGGGCGAACGCCAGGACAGGAAGAAGAACAGCATCATCCTGAGCTTTGGTTTTTCACGTAAGACCTGTTTGCAACTGACATTTCTGGAGTGGTTAATCACCGGAATTATTGCAGCAAGTGGCGCCATTTTTGGCTCCTGGTTGGCTGGTTGGTTGATTTACCAGTCGCAGTTCTCCATGACCTGGCAACCGGATTTTCTGTGGTTGGGATTGACCCTGTTAATCATTACCGGCTCGGTGGTGGTAGTAGGGCTACTGGCCAGTAAACACAGTCTATCCAGTTCCGTCAGAGAACTCATGACAGACTGATACCGGCTTTTATTATCAATCTAAAAATGGCTCAACTCAGGAGCCATTTTTCACATCTGTTTCACGCTCCTGACTTTATCTTTATTAACGTTTAAAACAGCAACAATTACGGAGATTTGAACATGAACCTACATAAATCGGTACTCAGTGTCCTGATAGTGCTTTTGGGATTATTGACAGTAAGTAACGCCCAGGCGACAGCGCAAAAGCGAGTTTTGATGGTGCTCAGTGGCTATGGCCAGGAACAGGGGAGCGTGCAGCCCGGTTATGAATTTGATGAATTTTCAAAGGCGTATCTGGTGTTTAATCAAAATGGCCTGACAGTTGATATTGCCAGTCCTCAGGGGGGGAAAGTTGAAGCCGATAAGTATGATCCGGAAAAACCTTACAATGCACTGGTGTTAAAAGATACCGAAATCATGGCGAAACTTGACGACACACTGGCGTTATCCAGTCTGCAGGCGCAACGCTACGATGCCATCTTCATTGTCGGCGGAAAAGGTGCCATGTTTGATTTACCCAAAGACCAAAACCTGCAATCCCTGATTGCCGATATTTATCAGCAACAGGGTGTGGTTGCGGCCGTGTGTCATGGGCCTGCGGCATTGGTGGATGTCAAACTGGCAAATGGCAAATATCTGGTGACCAATAAAGCGGTGAATGGCTTTACTAATCAGGAAGAGCAATTGTTTGGCAAAAAATGGTTACCTGAGTTTGAGTTTCTGTTGCAGGATAAACTCATTGAGCGCGGCGGGAAGTTCCAGTCTGCGGATATTATGCTGAATCATGTGGCAGTTGATGAGCGTCTGATCACCGGGCAAAACCCTTCCTCTACAATATCTGTGGCACAGAAGCTGGTGAAAGCGTTAGGCATTGCGCCGACACCGATGCAATCTTTTCGCGATGACCGCACCCTGGATCTGGTGGCGAAATTTTTAGCAGGCGACAGCGAGGCATTGCAGGTTCTGGCCTCTGATGAAGCCTATTATCACCTTCCGCTGGCCGGTATGTATGGCTACTATTATCAGGCACTTGCCGAAACGGATTCGCAATTGCACAATGCGCTGAAGCTGATGCAGGTGGCTCAAAAAGTCATTGCTAACCCACAACTGGACATGCAAATTGCGCAAACTCAACATAAACTGGGTGATAATCAGGCGGCTTTAACTACCTTACACGCCATACTGGCCACTAATCCTGAGTTTGAGCCTGCCAAAGCACTGGTTAAAACCTTAACGCTGTAAATTGGCATTGTCGAACGGATAACCCGAAATACGGAATACAGAATGACACAAGCCCCTTCTTTGCACATCCTGATCGTGGAAGATCAATTAAGCATTGCGCGGAACATTGCTGAGTTTCTGGAGCAAAAAGGCCATGTTATGGATTTTGCGGAAAAGGGGCCACAGGGATTAGCATTGGCATTAAACAATTATTATGATTTGGTGATATTGGATCTCAATTTACCCGGTATGGATGGGGTAGAGGTGTGTAAACATATCCGCGAAAAAGCCGATCGTCATGTGCCGGTTTTGATGTTGACCGCCAGAGATAGTATTGCGGATAAAGTCTCGGGTTTTCACAGTGGGGCAGACGATTATTTGACTAAGCCCTTTTCCCTGGAAGAGCTGGAAGTTCGCTGCCTGGCTTTATCCCGCAGACACAGGCTAAACACCCATGATGTGATTGAACTGGGACCCTTGTGCATCGACAGAAAGCGCAAAACGCTGTCGCGGGACGGGCAACCTGTGGCCCTGAATAGCATGGGGTTTCGCATTCTAATGGTGCTGGTTGACGCCTACCCGCAGGTGGTTAGCCGCTCTGAACTAAGTCATAAATTATGGGGCGACGAACCCACCGAGTCAGATGCGATGCGTTCCCATATCTATCAATTGCGCAATCTTCTGGATAAGCCCTTCGCCAGACCGGTCATTAAAACCGTGTTTGGTGTCGGATTTACGCTGGATATTGAACAGTCGGAGTGACAGGCAATGCAGTTTAATGGCAAACGTTATCACAGTCTGAGTACGCGCATTGTTGTGCAATTTTGCTTGTTTACTGTGGTGCTCTCTTTCATCTTTGGCGCACTGTCTTTTTTGTTAATGTACGTGTTAGAGGATAACTTTATCGAAAAAGACATTGCGCGCCAGGCAAACCGTCTGATCACTGAGTTTGAGGCGTCCGGTAGGTGGTCCCAACCGGAAAATGAGCGAATGAGCCTGCACTTTTCTAAGCACACATTTCCGGAAGAAATCAAAGAGATGGCACTTTTGGAACCCAGACGCATCGAGTTTTATGGTGAACAGGGCCGACACTATCACGCAATGGCGTTACCTGGCTATCCGGAGGTTTACTTACTGGCAGAGGTGAGTGCGGACCTGCAGGTACGCAAAATTCGCAAAGGTATTATTGTGTTGCTGGTTGTCAGTACTGTGCTGGTGTCGTTGATTGCCTGTCTGTTGGCCTGGCTGGTGGCTCGCAAAACCACCAAACCCTTGAAACAACTGGCAGAACTGGTGGACGGTGTCGCCCCTGAACAGATTCCCAAATCATTTGCGGCACAATTTCCGCACAATGAAGTTGGCATACTGGCCGTTACGCTGGAACACACTTTGGGCCGAATCAGTGCTGCCCTGAGCCGTGAAAAACACTTCACACGGGATGTCAGTCACGAATTGCGCACCCCACTGGCAGTGATAAAGAATGCCGTGGAATTAGCGCGCAGTCAGAAAGCCGGGGTTGTGGGGCAGGAGGCGCAGCCGAATGAAAAACTTCTGAATCGCATTTACGATGCCGCAACGCAAATGGAAAGGACGGTGCAGGCGCTGTTAATGCTGGCCAGAGAAGAGCATAGCGCCACCGCAAAACAGCCCATTTCATTGCTGTCGGTCTTAGAAAAATCCATACTGGATAATCATTTGCTACTAAACGATAAGCCGGTGGACGTTGAGGTTTCCGGACGCTGTGACACGCTCCTTCATGCTTCTCCGGATATGTTAAAAGTCTTGCTGGATAATTTGCTCAGTAATGCGTTTCAATATACGGATTCGGGTGAAGTGCTGATTGACTTTGCCGATGACAGTTTAATCATTCAGGATTCCGGGCCCGGCATCGACCCCGGAATTTCTGATAAGCTGACTGAGGCCGGTATTAAAGGGGCAATAAGTACCGGTTTCGGCTTTGGGTTGTCCATTGTAAAACGGCTGTGCGAGCACCAGGGCTGGCAGTTTCAGGTGGAAAGCCAGCAGGGCACCCGGGTTACGGTTCGTTTTGCACAATGAATCTGACCCTGGCTGAATGAGCACATCACGCTACGTGAAGTTGACATGGTGCACACAAATTAAGTCTGTCTGTTAAGGGCCTGGATAGCATGATCACCCTGCGGGCTTAATATTTGCTGTAGGTTTACCCCTGCGATGTTAACTCTCCCGGATAAATTTTCTGTAATGCTTTTAAACAATTCTGAATGGGTATCCAATTTATTGTTTCTTGAATAATAACTCAGGTTCAGTTGTGACTGCTCCAGGTTTATTGACTTGAACTGCATTTGCATAGCGGGTAGCAGTGGCGCCAGATCCCCCTCGGTGTAGAAATACTCATTAGTTTTGGTTTCTTTGACTTCTATCAGCAGGTTGTGTTGTCCATCCGGCATGTCGATTACCTCTTTGTATATTTTACCCTTGGTGCCGTGCTTTAACTTGTTGTGGGAACTGATCGCGACAACACCGGGAAACCAAAGCCCGTAATTTTCCATATTGGTTACGAAGTTAAAAAGAGTGTCCACCGGGACAGCCACATTGATTGAAGTGTTTGCCAATTGCTTCATATAGAGTTCCTGTTTGCCTGAATTATGGCGAACTATATGAGGCTTTGTAGGTAACGAAAAGTGAACTATACTTGCATCCGTGTTTCCTAAATGGAAAGTGATGTGTCAAAACTATCGCAATATGAATCGTTTGTCGCTATTGTCAGAACCGGAAGTTTAAGACTGGCTGCCGAAAGTTTGAACAGAACACCATCGGCGCTAAGCAAGCACATTGCCAATCTGGAGCAAGACCTTGAGGTTCAGTTGTTTGATCGCTCCAATAAACAGATGGTGCTAACCGGTCATGGTTCAACGTTCTACCAATCCAGCAGTGCAATTTTAAAGCAAATTGCAGATTCAGAAAGACAAATAAAGCTGCAAAAGGGCACCATTGCCGGTCAAATTAGAATCACGGTTTCTAAATCACTTATTGGCTCAAACTTATCCCAATATCTCAATGAGTTTGCACTTAAATTTCCCAATGTCAGTTTTTCCATCAGCTACTCCGAAATGCTGGAGAACTTCAGTGAACGCGATTATGACTTTGCTTTCAGGATAGGCACTTTAGCTGACAGTACACGCCTTGTTGCACGAGAATTAATGCAGGTATCGCCAACGTTTTATGCGACGCCGGATTACCTGGCCTGTTTTGGGCAGCCAACAGGGGTGTCAGAATTAAGTACACATCGGGTTGCGTTACCCCATTTCGAAATGCTGTCCGCAGAGGTAAGAGGCTGGCTCAAAAAGCATGGATTCAGTCATCAGTCCGGAACACATCACTACATGGATGATGTAAATGCGATTAAATCAATGACACTTGAACACGGTTGTATTGGTTTTCACCTGTCGCAAAGTCTTTTTAAGTTAATTGCCAATGGTACAGTGGTCCCTCTCTTTCAGGATAATAAGATGCCGGCCAAGCAGCTTTACTTCGTCTACCGGAAAGTGAGTTATCAATCAGCGCATTTGCAAACCTTTAAGAATTTTATCATTGATAAATACCGGGGTGCCGGTTAAGCAGATACAGCACCCCGCTTCTGGCTCCACACTATAACGGGGAGTTGAGTCTGCGGGCGGGGCGCTTCAGCATTGAAGAGAACGGTATCATTTGGCCTGAGCATTTTGTTTGGTGTCTGAAATCCGGTTGAAATCGCGATAGGTATCTTTTGAAACCTCATTAATTTCTGTGAAAAATGCCCAACTGCCTTTCATTGTCATCTGGTTTGACAGAGGCAGGACTGCGCTGTCAATTTTCTGGAAATTAAACTGAATGGTAAGTTCGGTAATTTCTGCACTGAACATGGGCGAAAAGGGGGCCGTGTTGCTGATTTCGATGGATTCAATAAATTGATGTTGTTTGTTATAGCTCAGCAATCCCGTTAGGTGCTTTGACGCATCCTCACCAATCCGTGGCAGGGAAACCTTAAAATTGGCGTATACAAAGTGTGTATCTTCGCTGTTTAACGTCAGCGTAGCAGTTTGAATTAGCTCCTGTAAACTGATCGAAAAGCTCTGCTCCTGGTTTTCTGAGTTCTTCTCTCGTTGCTTTTGTCGTTTTTGCTGATACTTGCGCTGGGCTTTGTCAGAGGGCTGTTCACCATTGAGTGTTAGTAGTGTCCAACGCTGCCCAGCGGGTTGCCCGGCATCATAGTGTTCAGTGCTGCTGCTGATATCCCCTTCTTCGTTTTCGTAGCGGTCTATGTAGTGCGACCAGCTATTTCGCTCAGTGTTTTCAAACGCACTAATGGCCTCCGTTATCATGGTTTTCAGATGCAAGGAGTTAGTCGCAGAAAAAGTGGCAGGACTGACATTTTCCCTCGCAGAAACCGCTGTTGTCAGGCCGCAAGCCAGTGTGGCCAGGAGCAGGACGCAGGGCCATTTTTTACGTTGCACAAGCATAATGTTCTCTTTTACAGGTAAGAAGAAACACTGAGCTTAATGGGGTAAATGTGAAACCCTTGTGAAACAGCGACAGCGTGGCTAATGGCAATTGAGCGATTGCAGTTGTAATGCTTCCTGACGGTATTGATTGGGTGTAACCCCGCATATTTGTTTGAATGCCCGATTAAACGGGCCAATTGACGCGAAGCCGCTTTCCAGGGCAATCACCAGCACTGACCAGTGTTGCTTACCGGCATCCTGTAACAGGGTTTGGGCATGTTGGATGCGCAGGGCATTAATATGTTGATTGAAATTTTTGCCGTATGAATTGTGCCTGATAGCCCGACTGATCAGGTATTCTGAAACATCCAGTTCGCGAGCCATGTCGGCTACTTTCAGATTGGGTTGTAAGAAGCGTTTTTGAGCGCAAAGCAGGTTATCCAGGCGTTTTGTCAGTTCCGCTAACTGTGTATCCGATATTGGATTGTTGACTGAATGCTGCTGTGTCAATCCGGAGCCTGTTAGTGCAGCCTTTCTTGTCTGGCTAATCCAGAATATTAACAACTGTGTTGTACAAATTACGTAGACAGCAACAGCGCTTACTACAAATCGCGCCATATCAGGCGTCAAAAACGACGTGGAGGTGACGGTTTTGCAGATAGCGATGGCCGAGGTAATAGTGATTATAAACAGCAGGCGTTGTTGTTTCTCAGTGCTGGTTGCCTGCTGAAAGCCATTGATACCTTCCCATATTGTGAGAATTAACACGCAGGAAGACAACATCATCGTCAGCTCACCAAGAATCGCAATGGTATTTTGGTTTGTTGCGCTGTCGAATTGCCACAGGTTGTCCAGAAACAGATAGCCTTGTTTGAACATGATGAGTATGCCCAGGGCCAGGGCGAACAAAAGGTGCTGGGCTGACAAGGCTTGTTTCGAACGAAACAGCGTACGTGACAATAACCAGTATACGTTACAGGTGGCACAGGCACCCATGCCCACCAGATAACGATAGTTCCCCAATATATCGCCGGATAATTTTTGTGCTGTGCCCATCGCCACAGAGCCTAAAAAAAGAGCAAACAATAAATGCATGGTGTGTTTTTGCTTCACCATGGTTTGCGCCATCAACAATCCTAACGTTGTGGCTAAAAGTGCTAGCTGAATGCTGGTCAGTTTTTCCATGGGCTTTGTTTTTGGTGCTTGCAGTAGGGGCATCATAGCGACTGAGGTTATGTCAGGCAATTTTCTTATTGCAACAAAATACATCAACTTTGTAGGTCTGAATTCAGAAGTCGGCGAGTAATCACGTGTTTTTGGCGACAGACTGACGGCACTTTAATCATCTGGATAGAAAAATGAATCGTATACAAAGTCAATCGCATGTTGGTGAAGCCGAAGCCATTTTTAAGGTAACCCATGGCAGAAAATTTCTCGAATTAAGTGTAAAAAGTTGGGTGGTACTTGCTTTGGCAGGTCAATGGGCATTCGCAACATACATTCTAATGGTGTATGCCTTAACCCTGACACTCAATATAAATATCGCTGAGATAACGCCTACCTTAGGTTACAAAAAGGCTGAGGGTTTCGATTTCGTTGTCTTTTTGTCTCATATATTACCGGCAGCTTACCTGTCTGTTTTCGGTTGTTTGCAACTGATCCCGGCGATTCGCAATCGCTTTCGGGCATTTCATCGCTGGAATGGTCGGGTGTTTTTCTCACTGGGTATTTCCGGTGCCGTTACCGGTTTGTATCTGCAATGGATTACGGGTTTAAGATTAAGTGATTTAGGCTCATTGGGCATTACCTTAAATGGAATATTAATCCTGTTCGCTATCGCGATGGCCTGGCGTTATGCCGTTAAAAAAAGACTGGATTTGCATATGCGGTGGGCAGTGCACAGCTTTATCCTGGTGAATGCCGTGTGGACGTTTCGTCTCTATCTGATGGGCTGGTATATGGTCAATCAGGGCTCCAATGGCAATAGCAACAAACTGGACGGTCCAACCGATATCTTTTTGTCTTTTGCCTGTTATTTATTACCTATGTTGCTTGCTGAATGCTATTTCTGGGCAAAGAAGCAAAAACAGCCAGAGCGAGTCTGGAGTGTTGCCGCTTTGATGTGGGGAGGTGTTGTTATTACCCTGATTGGAGTGATATCGGCCGCAATCATGATGTGGTGGCCCAAAATCGCTGCGGTTACTGCGTTACTTTAATGTTTGAACAGGGATGGTTCATTTGTTGTTCAGGTTGTGTTCAGTACTGGTGGAAACATTTTGAAAATATTAACTTGCGCCAATGACAACAGCCTGTGTTGACGTAAGTTTCGAATCCTGACAGTCTGACACGCTGCTAAAAAGTAAAAATAGAACAATAACACTTAACGACAACGAGGTTGGAAATGGACAGACGGGAATTTGTAAAAATCGCCGGCGTCGGCACGGGCGCCCTGATGTTACCTGTCATGGGTAACGTAGTGGCAGAAGAGCAACTGCTGGATAAACCCATGGACGTGCAGTTTAAAAAGCGTCTCGCGGACGTGGCGTTAAATGCCGCTAAGGCAAAAGGTGCTACCTACTGTGATGTGCGTGTAGGGCGCTACCTGAATCAATTTGTTACCACCAGAGAAAAGAACGTCGACAATATCGTTAATACCGAGTCTGCCGGCGTGGGTATTCGGGTGATCGTCAATGGTACCTGGGGCTTTGCTGCCAGTTCTAAAATGGACCCGGATTCAGTTGCGAAAACCGCCGAGCAGGCCTGTGCTGTCGCTAAAGCCAACTCTAAATTTCAGGATGAACCGGTCAAACTGGCTCCGGTGAAAGGGGTTGGTGAGGTATCCTGGCAATCGCCTATCAAGAAAAACGCCATTGAAATTCCCATTAAAGAAAAAGTGGATTTATTGTTGTCGGTCAATGATGCTGCGATGGCTAACGGCGCCAATTACATCACCTCAATTTTGTTCCTCGTGAATGAACAGAAGTATTTTGCCTCCAGTGATGGCTCCTACATTGATCAGGATGTACATCGTTTATGGGCACCTTTCTTCGCCACTTCGGTAGGTGAGGGCGGCTTTAAAACCCGTAACAGCCTGGGTAATCCGGTGGGTATGGGTTTTGAATACCTGGACGGAAAAGAAGAAGACAAGATTCGGGTTCAGGGCGCGAATATCGGCTATAAAAATTCATACGATATGCTGGAAGATGCAGCCGAAGCTGGCAAGCAGCTTAAAGCCAAATTAAAGGCTAAATCCGTTGAACCAGGTAAATATGATCTGGTACTGGACCCGGCTCACCTGATGTTAACCATCCACGAGTCAGTAGGACACCCTCTGGAGCTGGATCGGGTCCTGGGTTATGAAGCCAACTATGCCGGAACCAGCTTTGCTACATTGGATAAATGGCGCTCCGGTAAATTCCAGTACGGCTCTGACATCGTCAACCTGTTTGCTGACAAGACTCAGGAAGGCTCTCTGGGCTATGTGGGTTACGACGATGAAGGTGTTAAAACCAAAGAATGGGACCTGGTTAAAGACGGTATCCTGGTGAACTACCAGGCCACCCGAGATCAGGTGCACATGATTGATCAGAAAGAGTCTCATGGTTGCTGTTATTCACAAAGCTGGGCAGATGTGCAGTTCCAGCGTATGCCAAACGTTTCGTTGCGACCCAATAAAAAAGATATCTCCGCAGAAGATGTAATCAAAGACGTGGAAGACGGTATTTATATCGCCGGTCGCGGCTCCTTTTCCATTGACCAGCAGCGCTACAACTTCCAGTTTGGTGGTCAGTTATTTTATGAAATCAAAGATGGCAAGATCACCGACCAAATCGAAGATGTTGCCTACCAGTCCAATACTCAGGAATTCTGGAACAGCTGTGCCCAAATGGCCGGTAAATCAGATTATCGCCTGGGTGGTTCTTTCTTTGATGGCAAAGGTCAACCCTCTCAGGTGAGCGCCGTATCGCACGGTTGTCCCACCACCCGATTTAACAATGTCAACGTTATCAACACCGCGCGTAACGTGTAAGCACTGACAACAATGAGAGAGGATTTTTAAAATGGCTATTATCAGCGAAAAAGAAGCAAAAGAATTATTGGTGAAAGTGTTGTCATTCTCCAAAGCCGATGAGTGTGAATGTAACTTATCCGGCAGTCTGGAAGGCAATGTGCGTTATGCCAGGAATACCGTATCTACCGCTGGCGAAGTAAGTGATGTAACCCTGGTGGTGCAATCGTCTTTTGGTAAGAAAACCGGTGTGGCAACGATAAATGAGTTTGACGATGCATCACTGAAAAAAGTGGTTGGGCGCTCTGAAGAACTGGCTAAGCTGGCCCCGGAAAACCCGGAGTTTATGCCGGTACTGGAGCCGCAAAAATACAAAAAGGTCAATGGTCATTCCGCCACTACTGCGGCTATTACCCCGGATACCCGGGCTAACATGGCCAATGACAGCATTGCGCTGTCGAAAAAAGGCAAGCTGGTGGTATCGGGCTTTATTAATGACAGCGAATCCTTTGTCGCCATCATGAACAATAAAGGATTGTTTGCCTACGATACCAATACCAACATTGATTTTACCGCGACATTGCGTACCGAAGACGGTAAAGGCTCTGGCTGGGTAACCCGTGATTTCACTGACTCGTCAAATCTGGATACTAAGTCAGCCACTAACATTGCCATTCAAAAGGCCAAAGGCTCAGTGGATGCTAAGGAAATGGAACCCGGTAAATACACGGTGATCCTGGAGC
Organism: Planctobacterium sp. R6; assembly: GCF_055755215.1. Classification (NCBI taxonomy): domain Bacteria; kingdom Pseudomonadati; phylum Pseudomonadota; class Gammaproteobacteria; order Alteromonadales; family Alteromonadaceae; genus Planctobacterium; species Planctobacterium sp. R6. The sequence continues at coordinate 130,807 of NZ_JBVTQY010000004.1, read as the reverse complement.
CAGCGGCCACTGTGCAGCTGATTTCCAACATGTTTAACGCTATGGATCAGCGCAGTGCCGATGAAGGTCGTAGCTTTTTGAGTATCAAACCCCAGGATCGCAAAGAAGACGGCCCACTAAACAAGCTGGGACAGAAAATGTTTGATGAGCGGGTCACGCTGTATTCTGATCCGCAAAACAGTGAAGTCCCAACTGCGCCTTTTGCCTCTGACGGGCATGCGGTGGATAAGACCGTGTGGATTGAAAAAGGGGTGGTGAAGAATATGCCGAATTCCCGTTACTGGGCGCAAAAAACCGGGACGGAGTACAAGCCTACTCATTATACGGGGGGCGGCATTTTCGGCGGTAATACCCAGATCATCATGGAGGGCGGAAGTGATTCGCTGGAGGAGATGATCAAAAACACCCGCAAGGGCATCCTGGTCACTCGCTTGTGGTACATTCGCCAGCTCGATCCGCAGTCTCTGATGTACACCGGGTTAACCCGTGACGGCACCTTCTATGTGGAAAACGGCGAAATCAAGTATCCGGTGAAGAACTTCCGCTTCAATGAAAGTCCTATCATCATGTTGAACAACATCGAAGCCATGGGTAAACCGGTGCGAATCAATGGTGGTCTGATTCCGCCCATGAAGATCCGCGACTTTACCTTCAGTAGTTTGTCTGACGCAGTGTAAGTCGTTATGCACACTGAGCGGCGACGCTTTTTACAACAGTTAGCGGCCTTATCGGCCGCTTCTGCTTTCCCACCCCTGAGTTTTGCTGACGATTACGACTTTTACTTTACCCGTTTGAGTTATGAGTCCGGCGACTGGGATGTGGATGAGCGTACGCCGGCAAATATCTTAAACTCGCTCATTGAATATACGCATTTGCGGGTGGATTTAACCGAGCTAATCTTACCGTTAGCGGACCCTCGAATGTTGCACAGCCCATTTTGTTATATGGCAGGGCATAAACTGGTGCAGTTTAACCTGGAAGAGCGCAATAACTTTGAGCAATACGTGCGCAATGGCGGCTTTGTGTTTGTGGACGATTGCAATCACGATATCGACGGGTTATTTGCCCGCAGCTTTGAGCAACAAATGGCGGATATCTTTGGTGAGTCCGCGTTACAAAAAATCCCTAATGATCATCCATTGTATTCCAGCTTTTTTGCTTTTGACGGACCGCCACGGACGTCCTATGAACTCAATGGTTGGGGAGATGATTTGGTGCATGAATACCTCAAAGCCATAGAAATCAACGGCAAAATCGCCGTGCTTTACAGCAATAAAGATTATGGTTGCGAATGGGATTATGATTTTCGCAATAAGCGCTGGCTGCGCGTCGACAATACTCGTTTCGCTGTCAATATCGTCATGTATGCACTGACCGCATAGGAATAAATAATGGAAAACAAACCGTTGGAACACACATCGCTGGAACGCAAATCGCTTGATAGCCTCCAGCTCGTCGTTGAAGAAATTGGCAAGCGTATCGTTGGTCAAAAAGCGGTGATTGAGCAGGTACTGGTGTGTTTGTTGGCTCGGGGTCATTGTTTGCTGGAAGGCGCACCGGGTCTGGCAAAAACTCTGCTGGCATCTTCATTGGCCGAAACCCTGGAGCAAAGCTTTCACCGTCTGCAGTTTACCCCCGATTTGATGCCCAGCGATATCGTAGGTACCGAATTACTGGAGGAGATACACGCCACCGGCAAGCGTGAGTTCAACTTTATTAAAGGGCCAGTGTTTACCCATTTTTTACTGGCCGATGAAATCAACCGTACTCCACCTAAAACACAGGCTGCGTTACTGGAAGCCATGCAGGAAAAACAGGTTACCTATGCCGGAAAGCGCTATGCCTTGCCTGACCCTTTCTTTGTTTTGGCGACTCAAAATCCGGTGGAACAGTCGGGCACATACCCCTTGCCAGAAGCGCAACTGGACCGATTTTTAATGTTGGTGAAAGTGGATTATCCCAGCGCTGAAGAGGAGTTGCAGGTGCTGCAGCGAACCACGGGAAACTACTCGGCCACGCTGAAACCTCTGTTGAATGCTGAACAGATCATTGAGCTACAACAACTGGTAAAAGAGGTGGTGATTGCCCCTGAATTGTTGGAATTTGCCGTACAGTTGGTACGTCAGACAAGACCGGTAGAAAGCGCTCATGACATGGTGAATAAGTATGTGATTTGGGGGGCAGGACCCAGAGCCGGGCAGGCACTGGTGTTATGCGCTAAAGCGAAGGCCCTGATTGCCGGGCGCTTTGCAGTAACCCTGGAGGATTTACAATCTGTCGCTGCCAGTGTGTTACGACATCGCATATTGTTAAATTTCCATGCTGAAGCGGATAAACAAAGTGCAGATGCTATCGTTGAACAGCTTTGGCAAGACAGTCTCAAAGGCCAGTCGTTTTTGTAATACGGACCTGAATTTCATGGCGTTACCCGAAGAGCTGTTGGCACTGCTGCAATACGATGATCTGGAATTTATTTCCCGCACCATCGCTGAAGGCTATTTAAGTGGTCATCATCCCAGTGTACGCAAGGGCGTAGGCACCGATTTTAATCAATATAAGGTGTACCAACAGGGCGATGAAGCTGCCAAAATCGACTGGAAGCTGTTTGCCCGTAGTGACAAGTACTTCGTGCGGGAAGCCGAACGGGAAAGTGAACGAAGTATTCATTTTATTTTGGACAGCAGCGCCTCCATGAACTTCATCAGCCAGTCACAAGGGGCCCTCAGTAAATTTAATTACGGCAAGTATTTGATTGGCGCGCTGGCTTATCTGGCACAAAAACAGGGCGATCCTTTTTCACTGACATTAATTGATAATAATGGTCTGGATATTACCGCAACCGGTAGTGGCCGGGCTCACTGGTATCGGGTGTTGAATGCGTTGCAGCAACACAATAGCACCGGCGCTTTTCCTGGTACTCACTGGCAATCACACTTAACCGGGCTGGTGAGTAAAGCCTGCATGGTGGTATTTATCAGTGATTGTTATCAATCAGGTTCCGAAATCAGTGATTGCCTGTCGCTGTTAAAGCATCAGAAAAATGATGTGCTGCTGTTGCATCTGCACTCCCAGGAGGAGCTGCAATTTGATTACCGCGGCTTTATTAAATTTGAAGATCTGGAAACCGGGGAGATCAGAAAGGTCAATGCCAGTAGCGTTAAAACGCGCTTTTTAGCAGAACAACAAGCCTGGCTACAGCAACTGGCCAGTCATTGCGATCAGCGAGCCATTAATCTGCAACGCCTGTCGGTGGACAATGATTTTAGCGAAGCCATCACCCAGTTTTTGCAGCAACGCACGAGGCAAGGACGATGAGCTTTTTATTGCCACTGGGCTTGCTGTTTGCGCTGGCGATAGTGGTGCCGGTTATCATTCATTTGTTAGATCCGGATAAAGGCAAACACATTTATCTGGGCAGCCTGCAATTTTTGCTGAAGGCTAAACAAACGCAACAACCCAATTACCGGATTCAGCAATGGTGGTTGCTGTTGCTGCGTTGCTTGATGATTGTGCTGATGGCGTTACTACTGGCACAGTGGTTATTACCTGCAGTTAAATCGTCGCAATCTTATGTGTTGGTGCCCGGAGACTGGCCACAGTATTTCTCAACGCAGCAACAAAACCAATACGCAGAATTGTTGAGTGAGGGCGCCACATTAATACGCAAAGACGTAAGTGGGGCTGAATTAATGGCCACTCTGGCGCAGTTGCCTGCTGCCAGTTCTCAACATGTATTTGTGCGCAATAGTGCCGCTATGGTGCCCGAATTCAGAGTAGCAGGCCGTGACAATATTTTCTGGCATATCGCTGAGCAATATCGGGGGCCCGCCGATGCAGCAAATTGGTTAATTTTAGCCTCTGGTACAACGCAATCACTGGCAAATCTAATGGCGCAGAAATTACAGACTTTGCCAAAGTTACAGGTGGATGTGCAGTTGTATTCAACGACCAGGTCTGAAACTCATAATTATGACATGCTGATCAATCTCAGCGGACAGCCATTGCAGGAATCGCATTTTAGCCTATTAAATGCTTCTGCTCAGATATTCAGCCATGCAGAACAACCTCAGGTGCACTCACTGGTGGCAGGGTTTAACGACGATGGCTCGCCGATAACACTGCGCCGGTTTTTCTCCGGTCAGATACATCATTTATTTCATCCTGAATTGCTTACAAAACTGGATTCATGGCCAGAGCAACCCTGGTTTGCGGCATCTCTATTGGCTCTGTATCACAATGCAGGTCGCGAAGGTGCAATTGCGGCAAACCAGGTGAGTGAGCAACTACAGCGTTCTCAATCAGGTCACCCGGTAAAGCAGCCCTGGCAGGAACTGTTAATTTTAGCATTGTTACTGGTGTGGTTAGGGGAGCGTCTGCTGAGTTTTAAACTGAATAAACAGAGGTTGGCTGAATGACTCGGTTAACAGTTTTTCAGTCTGTATTGCGAAAACGTAGAGCGATACAAACAATTCTGATGTGGCTGGCGTTTTCGTTATTTTTCGTATCCACGTGCAAACTACTGATAGATTGGAAACTGATAAGCTCACTCTCGATGGGGTTTGGCATTGCCGGGTGCCTGAGTTTCTTGACGTTTCTGGTGCTGGTTTTACGCGGAGGGTTTAGCGCGATACCGCTGGCGCAACTGGCCAGGCATTTAAACCAACACTTTGATGCGCTGCAATACAGCACGCAATTGTTGTTGCAGCCGCACGCTTTAAATCAATTGGAAAGTCTGCAGAAAGCCCGGACCCAACAAGCTCTTGAGCAGATATCAAAAACGCAATTTATCCAAACACTGCCGCCGGTGCGGTATCAGTGGCCAGTACTGCTGCTATTCGCTGCAGTTGTTTTCTGGCTGCCGTTAATTTCATCTACTCCGATAAGCACTGTACGTAGCGATAATCCAAACGTTGTGGTACTGGAATCGACTCAGGTGCGGGTCAGTGCTCCGGATTACATGCAACTGCCGGAACAACAGTTTCAGCAGCTGAACATCGAAAGCTGGCAGGACAGCGATATTGAATGGCTGTTGAGCTTCAACCAGCAAGTTGAACAACTCGCCTTAAAATTATCAGACGGTGAAACTCTGATACCCCAATGGCAGGGTAACACAGCGCGATTTAATGCGCGGCTGACCCAGAGTCAGAGTTATCATTTGCGGGTAGGCGATGAGGTGTATCAACAGGGCTTTTACAGCATTCTGGTACAGCCTGACAGAGTGCCTAATGTGCGTTTTACTGAGTTGCCATCATCCACCCTGGTCTTTGCCAGAGAACAGCAACCGCAATTGCAGTTGAGCGTGGTACTCACTGATGATTTTGGGTTGTCAGAAGCCAGAGTGAGAATGTCGTTGGCCCGGGGCAGTGGTGAAGCGGTGAAATTTCGTGATCTGGAGCGGCCATTAGATAACTTTCAGTCAGGTCAAAAACAACAGGCCTTGCAACTAAACTGGGATTTGCGAAACCTTGAGATGACACCCGGCGACGAACTGTATCTCAGTATTGTGGCCTGGGACAACTTACCTTCGGGGGCACAGGAAGGTAAATCTCCTACCCTGATTGTGAAATGGTTAGATGAAGAAGCCGCAGTAATCACTGCAGAGGGCATAGTAACAGACCTCGAGTTGGAGTATTTCAAAAGCCAACGACAAATCATTATTGAGACCAAGCAGTTAATGCAGGACAAAGAGCAACTGGACAAGACCGTGTTTAATGAAACCTCCCGTCAGCTGGGACTGGCTCAATCGGACCTAAAGCAGCGTTATGGACAATACTTAGGTGATGAGTTTGAAGGTGTGGACATGTATGTGGTGTCGGAAGTGGAGCAACATGAGGATGAGCACGAACATTCAAAACAGCATCACAAAGCACATGAGCAAGAGTCAGAAAGTCAGTTTGCGCCGCATCTGAACACCGGTAGTCATGAGCATGACTCAAAGGAAGAGCAATCCGCCTGGCCTGAGCTATCGCATCAGGCAGGACATGCACATCATGAGCACGGTGAAGACAACACCAGTGGTGATTTGAGTGGCAGGATGGCTTTGATCAGTCAGTATGGGCATAACCATGGGGACGCCGATATCGGTCCCGTCATTAAATATAATCCCAGGGCCTATATGAAGCGTTCAGTGGAACAAATGTGGAGTGCCGAATTACACCTGATGTTAGGAGAGCCGGACAAGGCACTGCCCTTTGAAGAAGAGGCGCTCAAATACCTGAAACTGGCCCGCCAGGCGGATCGTATTTACGTTAAACGGTTGGGATTTGAACCGCCACCTGTTTCAGAAGAGAAGAGATTAACAGGCGAACTCGATGAGGTGTTAAGCCCGCAAACAGGCGTGCAATTTCAGGCCGATGATAACAGCCAGGCGTTATTGCTAAGTGCCTACCAGGGCGTTGCGATGGGCAGTGGCTCGCCAGATACTGATACCGTAAAATTGTTAACAGAGGTACTGGCCTGGATTAAATCTCAGGTACCCAATCGGCCCGCCTTGATTCAGACCCAGGTGCAATTAGAAACGATTCTGGCCAATCAACAATATCAACCACAGAGTTGTCCGGATTGTCAGCAACGGCTGGTGCAAAAGTTCTGGCAACTGCTGGCTGAGCCACAGGCCGAGCCCTTTATTCATCAGCGAAATTATTTGAGCACCGAAACAATGACAACGAGCCAGTATCAGGAGGCACAGTGATTATCGAGCAGCCTTCTGTCTGGCAGTGGATGTTGTTAATAGGGCTTCTGCTGATTTGCAGTTTTGCAGTGCGCCTGACATTGCAGCACCGACAATACCCGGTTGCTGCCAATACCCTGACGATACTGGCCTATCTTGGTATTTTTTTGGCGATCTGTGGTTTGATCCTGCAACCCAAAATAGCGGATACCGTTGGGCAGGTCGTCACCCTGCATCTGCCGGATGGAGATCCGATGCCGGTGTTACCCAAAGGGGATAACATCAGCCTGGGGGTTAATCCTCATTTTCCTGATATGTCTGCTGTAATGAGCCTTGAGGCTCTGTCAGTGATATATCCAACGCTGTCGCAATTGCAGTTGAATGGTGCACAATTTCCGCTATCAGAGGTAGCGCAGTTAAACGTCGAAAGCATCAGTGTTATGCAGAATGTGCCCAAACAGGGATTCAGCCAGCTCAACTGGCAAAAACAGTTGTATCTGGGCCAGACGTTAACCATTGCAGGTCGCTATCATTTTTTGGATAAGTCTTTACAGCAGCTGAATTTATTGGATATCGCAGGGGAAACGGTAGGGCGTGTTACGGTTAAATCAGGAGAGCCTTTTAGATTGCAGGTTATTCCTAAAGCGGCGGGGCCGGTACACTATCAACTGAAAAGTGCTGACTATACTTTGCTGGCAGATTTACATTTATACGTACAAAACGGAACTCAGGAAAACACCCTGATTTGGGCATCGGCCCCCAATGCAGAACTCAATAATCTGAAAAACTGGTTATTGGCTGATGCTCAGTCGGTGATGACTGACATCGATATCAGTACAAACAAAACCCTGACGCAAAAATCTGATGACGGGCAAAACCGTGATAACAGCCGACTTTTGGTGATGGATGGCCGCAAGCTGAGCCGCTTAAATCCGGTTCAGCTGGGGTCTCTTGAGAATGAGGTGCGTGCCGGTAAAGGACTCATTGTGCTGGCGGATGAAAGCCTGGTGGATTTTGACTGGTTATTGAAATTGGGCATAGAATTGGAAAATTATCAACCGGGTGAACAGAATGTGCAGCCGTTCTGGCTATCTGATTTTCAGTTTGAGGCAGCGCTAAAGGTTGCCGAACTGCGTTTCCCGGATTCTGATATGGGGGAGACACTAATACGTACCGGACAGGGGCAGACCGTCGCGGTGAAGCACCGGTTAGGGGCGGGCAGTATTGTCATTAGCCTGTTGTCAGACAGTTTTATCTTACAGCGAGAACAGCAACGTACGGCTTACAGTCGCTACTGGCAAACACTCATCTCCGCGGCTCTGCCACTGTATGCATATGGGCGTATTTTGCCTCAGGAGCCCAATGTCATTAACCATGTCAACTGGCGCACCAAGGTTTGTGCTTTGGTAACGTCGCCAGAAGCCCGGCTCAGCATCAAATCCGGCACTGAGCAATATGCTATTCCCCTGACGGCAGCGCCTCAACGAGATTCAATGGCCTGTGGCTATTTCTGGCCAACACAATCCGGCTGGTATCAGTTGATATTAGAAAATGCAGATGTGGCTCATAGTTCAGCCGTTTATGCCTATGAGCCTGACGCCTTTGCTGATATCCGCGCCTTTCAGATACATCAAATCATCGATGAATTAAACCGTCGCAGCTCGGTAACTCCGGAGAAAGCAGAGACCTATTATCGTCCGCTTGCAGCCTATTGGTTTGCTCTGTTGTGGTTATTTTCTGCCGCATACCTTTGGTGGCGAAAACGTTGATGTGGTTCGTGTATTTGTTGAGGGTGAAAAAAACACAGGCGCTGTATTGTGGTATCAGTAACGATCTGGAGAGCCGAATGGCTGCCCATCGCAAAGGGACTGGTGCTAAATACCTGCGCAACAAACCTTTTGAACTGGCGTGGTTTATGGCCGTCGATGGCCGTTCCTTGGCATCAAAATACGAATATCAGATTAAAGCGCTAACCAAAAAACAAAAGGAGAGGCTGGTAAAACAGGCGCCCAGTCCCGTGTATTTTGACTTTTCTGATGAGCAATAAAAAAGCACCACTATGTGTGGTGCTTTTAGAGAGCTAATTTTGCTTACACTGGTATTACATACCGTTCGGAAAATCACTCATATCCGGCATCATTTCACGGGCAGTGCGCAACGCATCCGAATAAGCTAAAAGCATTCCGGCACAAGCCAATGCGCGTTTACCAATGTATGCTTCGGCCTTCTTGTCGTCGTCTTCTTTACCGTTAAAGATAGTACCCGCGTGGCGCACAATTAAGTGTTCTGGCAGATAGCACAGACGGCTGTTTTTGTAGCTGCTGGTACGTAATTCATTGATGGGATAGCTACCACCGACGCTGGCAGAAACAGAAACAATCAGGCCTGGCTTGTGGGCAAACTGTTTGCTGGTAAACAATAAAAACAAGTTTTTAAGGGCCGATGTGACCATGCCATGCCATTCCGGACTCACCACCACAAAACCATCAGAGGATTCCAGTTGCCCGGCAACTTTATCTATGATGGCTTGCTCGTCAGCGGTGTACGATTCGCTCCAAAAGGGCAGTTTAACTTCAGCTAAATCAATAATCTCAACCGTGTCACAGTTGGAATGGGCTTCCAGTTTTTCTTTCATCACCCGGGAAATTTTAAGGCTTTCAGAGCCTTTGCGGTGACTGCCGGAGATAATAGTAATTTTATTCATGCATTTGCCTTTTGCGCTGCAATTCTGCTTAATCCATAGCGGATCAGAATTTGGTTTTCTTCAGTTTCATCGTTTAACAGGTGGTTTAATCTGGCTTCCAGAGATTCAGCTAATGCCTGATCAGCTCCGGCTTTTACGGCCAGCTCTAAAAGCTCAAAAATCAATAACCACTCATTCTCTACCGCATTTTGACAGGAGCGGATCAAATCTTCCACCTGAGCGGCGGTTATGCTGTCATCTTCCCGGTACCGTCGTGCTTTTTCATACCAGTTAAACAACTGTTGCGTACTCTCATCATAATCCCCGGCAATAGTCGCAGTGTCCGATGGATTGTTATACAAGGGGTATGCGGCCGGGTCTGCTGAGCCACCGTAGACGGAATCTATTTTGAAGCCCACGGCCATATCGAAAGTGCCCCAGTCGGGGTCAAAGAGGGTATTGTTGTCCAGATCAGAAACGCGACAGTCTTCAAAGGTGAACAACAAATTCTTACCATCGCGACGGGTGATGTTTTTCAGTAAGCCTTTGACGGTAACACCTGACAAAAAGTTAAGTGTTACCCGTTTGCCAATTTCAATGCCCAGGTCTCTCAGGTCGTCAATGTGATAGGTGGATAAACAGTTGGTGATTTGCACCAGTTTGCCAACCGGGCTACCAAAGCCGTGCTCGTGGTATTCGATGCCATGCCCACTCAGTTGTTGTTCCTCGTAGGCCAGTTGTGTTGGTCCGGTTGTTTTAATGTAAACCGGGTTGCCCATCGGATCGTACATCACATCGGTAAACAACCCGCTGACTTCCAGACCTGAGTTATACACAGCGGTATTGACTGTTTCAGCCTGTATCGCCATGTCCAGTCCATATTTACCGCCCTTGTAACAGGCCAGATTTCTGGCAAATTCTTCGGCTACCTGACTTAAGTGACGACAACTACGGGCCACAAACAGCTGAGGTTGTTCGCGGGTAATGTCGTAATCGGTGGCGATGGCACGCAGGGTTAGTGGATGTTTTTTTACCTTCTCATCGTTCAGACAGTTTAAGCTCTCTCCCAGAGAAGAAAGCAGGCCGGCACCATATATCTTGTAATCATCAATAGTACCGACTAATCCATACTCAGTGGTCCACCATTGCAGGCGCGACATCAAGGCAGCCTCTGAAATAGGCTCTTCTTTTTTGCGCTCGATGGCGTCTTTCAAGTGAGCTTCTGCGGCATCAATTTGCTCAGTTTTTGCATTGGGACTTTCTTTTACGATAGATAAAGCGCGTATTGCTTCATAAACCTCGATATCTCCTTTGTTGGTGATAACGCGACGACCCAGTTCACCCATGCGTTGCAGATATTCTGCATAGTCAATATCGATTATGAAAGGCGCGTGGCCTGCCGATTCATGAATAATATCGGGGGCGGGTGTATATAGCATATGCGCATAGGAACGAATATTAACTGCCACCACGAGTACCCGATGCGCTAAAAACTCGATAAAAATGGCGGGAGGAATAAAACCATCGACTACGGCTGCACGCCAGCCGATGTCATTAAGGTGTTCATTCATCACCTCAATTTTGGGGATTTCTTCTATGTTGATGCCGGTTCTACGCAACCCTTCCAGATAGATTGGATGGGCTGACTCACTGAGATTTTGCACCAGTTGGTGCATCAAAAAACGCCATACGGCCTGATCTCTGGGGGTATACAGCTGATAGTCTTGCCATGCAATAAAGGGACGTAAATGTGAGGGCAGGCTGTCGATAATTTCTTGCTGTGAATTCACCTTGGATTCCTCGAATAAAATTGGCTCTTTGCCGTCTGCCGCACTTTTCAGAGTGCGAATACTGCCAATTTGCAGCTGGTCGTTTAATTTTAGACCTGACGGCTAACAATGGGGCACAAATCTAGTGAAATTTGCCGGCTGCAACAATAGACCGGCGGCTTTGACGTTGACTTTAAATGTTAAGAATTATTTACATTATTACATTTGCAGGGCTCATGGCTGCTCGAAAAGTTGTGTCAAGGATTGAATAGTTTGATCGCTAATTGATGGGTTGGCTGCCAGCCAGGTGTCAAAACGCATTTCCGGCAGCAACAGACGATGGGCGACGGTCTTTCCTTCGGTCAGGTAGTCTCTGGCCATCACGTCGATAATATCGATATCTTCTACTACAAAATCCACTTTCAACTTGTTCAGTAATCGCCAGGATTCCGTGATGTCAGCCGTAACGAACAGGTTTTTGTCTTCAGAAAACCCCATCTTTTTCAGATAGTTGTGCGCAATATCGTTGCGTTGTACGGCAATCGTGTAGGGGCGAACGTCGTCCAGCTCTTCCGCAATGATAAGTTCATTAATACTGATCAGGGCAAAATTAAAAGAATGCACCACACCAATCCACTTGAATAAGTTTTCTCGCTCAGGTGTTCGGGCGATATTGCTGATAAAAACATTTTTTTCTGTAGCAGCCAGGTTGTAGGCGCGATTCCAGGGATACATTTCAAATCTGGCGGTCAGATTGGCGGCCTGAAATTTAGCGCGAACTGATAGCGCCACCGGCCCTCTCAACTCATTATCTACAATAAATTGAAACGGCGGTGAAGGCTCCATCACAACACGATATTCCGCCCATACAGGCGAACTGATGAATAACAATAGGGCAGCCAATTTTGGCAGTATTTTGATGCGCACAGACGACACCTTACACAGCAGGGTGTTTTAGATTTAGTTAAGTATAATCTTGAGATTAACGCAATTAAAAGTGGCTTTTATGACATATTTAATGCGATGCGTTGGGTCGGTAATGCTTTTTAGTGATTATTAAGTTTGCGACAGAGGGCGTGACCAGTTGTGCAATCGGGCGATTTTCGTTGATGGCCTGGCGCACCAGGGTACTGCGGATGGCCTGACGTTCAGGAACTGCAATAACTTGCCAGCGCTGAGTTATCTCATCGGCCTTATAGAATTTGTGCCAGTTAACCTGATTATCCGGTCCGATAACAAAGGCGAATTCGCTTTCGGGGTGGGTCTGCTGCAGGTGATTCAGGACATCCCAGGTGTATACCGGTTGCTCGTCCCTGGCAATGTGTTGCTCAACGGCACACACCTTTACAGCAGGGTTTGCCAAATCTTCCTGAAAGGCGTTCAGCAAGTTCAGGCGCGCCTCGTAGCATAGCATTTGCTTGCCAAAGGCATGTTGAAAAGAAGGTATCAGCCAGACTTGCTCATAACCTTGTTCCAGCACATAGTTGATGGCGTCGCAATGACCTAAAGTCGGTGGATTAAAGGCTGAACCGAAAATTGCTATTTTCATCGTTTGGTAAATTGAGTAACAACAGAAATCCATAATCGTGGTGCAACGATACCACAATCAGCCATTGTCCTTGTCATTAAAAATTCATGCTTGAGTTATCGCGAACCATCTGGTTGGGCAAAGGCAGTTTAACCCACGGTGAACAAAGGAAGTTTTGCAAAAAACAGCATTGCTCTGATTGTCTGTCTTTTTATAAGTGGTAGGACTGATCACTCAATGCCATTTGACAGTCTTTAAAAAAGTTGAGTATATTCAACCTGTCGGTCTGATTTGTAAGCAATTGTGAATAGGCTGCGTTCAGGGATTCAAAAAGAAAGGGACTTTTCGACTTTACCCTTCCCCCTGTTTTTCAACACCAGTTTTAGGAAACAACATGAAAAAAGTAATTCTTTGCATGATGGGGGCAATGGCGCTGTCGGGCTGTGCCTCAACAGGAAACGGCTCCAGCCCCTTTTCCAGTTTAACCTCCGGAATAGGCGGGGCATTTAAGACCGACAGCGATTCCGCTAAATTTAGTCAACACATTGCTGCCGGGAACGTCAATGAAGCGCTGACACTGGCACTGGATGAAGCGGAATACGACGCCGAAAAATCGCTGCTGGACGACCAGTTGTGGGGTATGCAGGCCGCAGCAATTTATCGCATGCAAGGGGATTACGTACAATCCAATCAGTTTTTTGACCTCATAGAAGACATTATGTACGGCGAAGACACGGAAAATATGGTGGAGTCGGCAGGCGAAAGTATTGCTTCCTCTTTAACCAATGATACTTTCCTGGACTATGAACAGTCGGTGTACGATTCGATTATGGTGAACACCTACAAAGCGATTAACTTTACCGCGCTGGGTGATCACGCGAATGCCCGGGTGGAATGGAACCGCTCCGATGACAGACAGCGTCGCGCTGCGGATTTTTTTGCTGAGCGTATAAACGAGAAAAAAGACGCACAGGCAAAAGCGGCTGAAGAAGAAAAGGAAAAGTTGGAGTCAGAAGGTGACAAATCGTCTGATGACAATGTTGATAAGAGTTTATCTGAAGCGGAAAAAATCCTGGCTAAAGAAGGCATCGATATGTCGGAATGGTCAGCGTACGATGGCTATATCAACCCGTTTTCTACCTTCATGCACGGTTTGTTTTTTATGTTGACCGCGCAAGATTCAGCGGATCTGGGTAAAGCTGTAGATAGTTTCAAGCGGGTTTCCGGTATCACCAATACCGCAGTTGCTGCCAATACGCAGGCGCTTGCTGAACAGGTGCAGTCTGGTGATGTTAACCTTAACAGCATTAATAAAACCTGGGTTATTTTTGAGGCCGGGGAAATGGCGAAACTGGATGAGTTTCGTATTGATCTGCCGGTGTTCCTGGTTTCCAGTAATGTGAACTATGTGGGAATGGCATTGCCGAAGTTGGTGGACCAGCCTGATTATTTTAATGGCTTTATGGTGAATGGCGTTTCTTCGGAAGTGGTGGCTGACATGGATAAGATCATCAAAGCGGAATTTAAAGAAGAGTTTCCATTGATTCTGACCCGCGAAATTACCCGCACAATTGTAAAAACCGTGGCGCAAAAGCAGGTGAATGACAGCAACGCCTACCTGGGGTTTGCCACCGGCATTTTACAGGCGGCGACTACCGAAGCCGATACCCGCACCTGGAGTATTTTGCCTAAATCGTTTCAGGCTTTGATGGTGGAAAATGACGGGCAATCTACGCTCAGCATAGATTCAGCTGGCTTAAGTCAACCTTTGAGTGTTGAAATTGATCCTACTAAAAACAACATTGTTTATGTGAAAGCGATCAACCGAAATATTGCACCTCGAATTGAAGTTATCTCTCTTTAATAAGGAATTGAATAAATGAAAAAGCTTTTAATTGCTACCACTATACCGGTTTTACTGGCGATGTCAGGTTGCCAGTCAACCACTAAATACGTATCAACCCATGATGAAGATACCGTTGTAATGGGACTGTCGCAGAGAGATTTTGAGGCCGCAGCGAACCAGGCTCTGGATGAGATTATTGCCAGTCCATTGTTAGTTCACCCTGAGGCTGATAAAGGTGGGCGTTATATCTTGTCCATTTACAACATTATTAACGACACCACACAGCGCATCGATACTGATCAACTGGTGAAAAAGATCCGGGTCGGTCTGTTAAACAGCGGCAAGTTTTTAACCACTACGGCGGTGAGTTTTACCGGTGCTGGCCCCGAAGACAGCAGCACAGCTAAATCACGGGAATTACAAGACTCCAGCCTGATGAACCAAAATACCACCAAAAAAGATGGACAGGTTTACGCGCCTGACTTTAGCTTAAGTGGCAAGATTATTCAGCGTACCAGCAAGGTGAGCAACTCAAAACAACTGGTGGAGTATTATTTTCAGTTAACCATGACACAGCTGGAAACTGGGCTGGCCTATTGGGAAGGGGAATACCCCATAGCCAAAACGGGCCGTAACGACTCAGTTTCATGGTAACTAAGAGCAACAGATGAAAAAGGCTTACCCAAGCCTTTTTCCGGTTTGTCCACAAACAAAAAGAAAGGAATGCTTATGTGTTGTACTAAAAAACTTTTAACCCTGTTTATGGTGGTGACCCCTGTTATGTTCACCAGCCAAAGTGTTGCGCAATCTTCGGCACAGGCGGGAGAAATACTCGATGTCGTGATGATTGAAGAACAGGCACAGCAACCCGCAGCCACCGGTGAGGAAGTCGTGCAAGCTCAGGAAGAAAAACCGGCGGATGCTGCAGCCTATGTAGATGAAAAAGCCCAGCAATACATCAGGGATAAGCGCCGAAAGTTTGCAACACAAAATAAACAAGTATTCATGCACGCCGGTACGGCTATAATCAGTTTGCGTCCCACCGAATCAGGTTGGGGGGATGCCCGGGTATTGGCTTACACTGAGGCAATGCAAAAAGCGCGTGAAGCCATGCTTAAGCAGCTGTATACCAATGTCGCTACCGAAACGATTCGCAAGAGTTTTAAAAGCAATCAGTTACCTGAGTTTACACCTGAGGAAATTCAGGCGCAAAGTCAGTTTGAAGCTTTACTGGATAAGATTGTAGCCCTGGCTGATGCTACGGTGGATGGTGAATTGCGGGAACTTGGAGTTAACCCTGAGGAATATGATGCGGCCCCGCCTTCAAAGCGCAAAACCATGATGCAAAAAGCCGTTACTCAGACGGTTGAAACTGTGTCTATGGGGGACATAACCGGCACCCAGATTATGAAGTCTTACGAGAAAACAGACAGCAATGGTAACACCGCCGTATCTGTTGTTATAGCCACTTCGGTCAGGAAAAAGAACTTCCTGGCATCGCTGCGCAAGAGCAAAGGCAATATTGAACCGGAGCCGGAAAAGGCAAAACTGCCGGTATTGGATTATCTGGAGCAACATCAGGACAACCTGATGTATCAGATAGGGACTAAAATTCACTGGGATGAAAAAGGCTATCCGGTACTGCTGTCGTTTGGAATGGCAGGCAATGATTGCAACCCGGCAGATTATGAGGAATGTGTAGATAATCGTGAATTCAGTTACCTGGATGCCGAGCTAAATGCATTTGCTCACATCGCGGAAACTTACAATTTAGTCGGCAGAGTGGAAGCAGCCAGTAGCAGTACCAGTGACAAATCCAGAACGGCTTCTGCAACTATGAATTCACCGGGCGATATTGAAACCCAGGAGCAGACAGTGGCTAAAGTGATCAAAGAGATTAGCCAGATGTCAAAAGTTAGCTCAAATGTGAAGGGATTGGTGGGGTTACAACAGGTAAAGCGTTGGAGCAGCAAACATCCGGTAACCAATCGTGAAATCAATGGCGTTGTATTGATGTGGCATCCGATGGCAGAGCAGGCCACTCGCGCATTCAAAAACAATAAAGAACTAAAGAAAAATAAGCCATCAGGCAGTAAAGCAACCATAACCCCTGTTTCAGGTGAAAGTGATGGAGCCGATGATGACGACTTTTAAGACTATCGCTTGCGCAGCGTTACTGCTGAGCAGCCATTTGGTTCTGGCGAAGGATGTTGCGGTGGAGTTAACTGCCAGGGGGCTGACCGAAGAAACTGCAATCGAAAAGGGATTAGTGAGTGCAATTGCACAGGTACATGGGGTTGACGTCAATAGTCAGTCATGGCGTCAGGCCAATCAACTGAAAGTCAATGGTGATGCCATTACCAGTATTGCACTGGAAAACATCACCACCATGAAAACCCGGGGACAAATAAAGAGTTATGAAGTGCTCAACAGTTATTGTGATGAAGAGTGCGAAGTAGATTTACGCGTGATTATTCCAAAGTATGACAGTCCCGGACTGTCGCCAGACAAGCGACGTAAGCTGGTAGTTGCGCCGTTTGATGGCCGTTACGGCAAAGAGTTTGCCGAGAATCTGCAAACCCATTTAGTGCAATCCCGACGTTTTGCCGTGCTAGACCGTGAGCACAATGCTGAATACCAGAAAGAAAAAGCGTTGCTGATGAGCGCGGATACGCCCCTGAGTGAAAAAGTGCGTTTATCGCAGGTATTGGGGCTGGATTATCTGGTGGTAGGGGAAGTGGCATTTTTTGATGATTCACGTACCGAAATCAACGAGTTTACCGGAGAGCGCAAAGATATCCTCGATCTGTATAGCGAGGTCAGTTACAAGATCATTAATCTGTCTACCAGACAGGTGAAGTGGCAGGACAAGGCGATGCTGGATACTGACTTAACCGATTTGTACACAGCGTCAAAGATATCCCGGGATATCGTTAATGCCATTTATCCACTGAAAGTGGTCTCCAACAGTCACAACGCTGTAGTATTGAATCAGGGCGGTAAGAGTCTGGAAGTGGGCGAATTGTATGATGTTTTTGTGCTTGGTGAAAAACTTATAGACCCTTATACAAAGGAGTCTCTTGGGCGCGTGGAGTTGCCCGTTGGACAGGTGAGCATTGTCAGGGTGACCTCGAAACTGTCCTATGCCAGTGTGGTATCGGGTAATATCGAAGATATGGTCGCTGGCTCCATTGTGCGCCTGAATAATGATGTTGTGCTTTACCATGAAGGCGAAAATCAACCCGTACCGCCTGCGAACGCCACACACAAACCCTCTGCTGCCGGTGGTATTGTGCTGCCTGGCGCAGCTAAAAAGAAACCTGAGCCCTCACCGGCGGGTGGGGTGATCATTGATGATCAATAGCACCTGTTAGATTGCATGTTATCAGGTTGCAAAAGCGCTCGTTGCTCAGTAACGAGCGCTTTTTTGTTTAAACCAATAAGGGAATAATCGCGGTGGCTATCTCGTTAACGTTTAATCGGTGATATGACGCATTACATAATGCCGGCAATTTGCACTATGCTTTGGTTTTAGAATACAGGTAGGGATTTTAGATGGGTTTTAGCAGGGTTAAGATACTGGCAGCGTTGGCCGCTTTTTGTTCTTTTGTTGTGTCTGCCAATCAATTCTGGCAGGAAAACAACCAGAAAATGGATTTGACCGGCAAGGTATTGAATGCCCGGGCTTTGGACGCGCGCTATATTAATTTTCAACATGAACCAATGCGCAAGCAATTCATGTTGGGACAAAGTCAGGTTGAACTCTTGATCCCCGCACCAGATGGCAAAAACATCTCGCTTACTTTGATTGAAGATAGCGTTATGGCTCCGGAACTGGCTGCCAGATATCCTGGTATCAGGTCCTACAAAGCGTTAAACCAATTTGGCGAAAATATTGGTCGGTTCAGCTTTAGCCTGCTTGGGCTGCATGGCATGTATCGTTACAAGAATGATTGGGCATTTCTGGAACCGCAGGTGAGCAACCAAACCCGTCACTACATCAGTTATTTGCGCAGCAAGGCTATTCCTAATACAACCCACCGATTTACTGAAGATTTTTCGAAACTGAAACCCTATATCAGCGAACGCAAGTTTGATTCTGCGCAACGCATCGCCACCGGTGATACATTGCGTACCTATCGTCTGGCGGTCTCTGCCGCAGCAGAATACACGGCCTATCACGGCGGAACGGTTGAACACGGTCTGGCCGCTGTTAATGCCATGGTCAATCGAGTCAATCAAGTCTATCTGGTGGATCTGGCGGTGCAATTTGAGCTGGTGGCAGGTAATGATGCACTGGTATTTACGGATGCCACATCCGATCCATTCAATAATGATACAGACGATATAGATTTGAATGCGGGCGTCATCAATGGAGCCATTGGTTTCAGTAATTATGATATTGGGCATATCGTAAACACGGCAGGAGGCGGCCTCGCCGGATTGGGAGTCGTATGTACGGCGAGTAAAGCGTCAGGGGTGACGGGAGCTCCTGTTCCAAGCGGCGATTCCTTTTATATTGATTATGTCGCCCATGAAATAGGCCATCAATTTCGAGGAAATCACACCTTTAATGGCACGGCAGGCTTTTGTGATGGCAATCGCAATGGTGGAACGGCCTGGGAGCCCGGAAGTGGTTCCACCATTATGGCTTATGCCAGCATTTGCGCGACACAAAATTTGCAGCAAAACTCCGATCCGATTTTCCATATTGGCTCTATCGAAGAGATCCGTGATTTCATCGATAATGGCGCCGGGGGGAATTGTGGTAGTACTTCAGCATTAAACAATACTCAGCCATCAGTGGATGCGGGTAACGACTATACAATACCGGTAAATTTGCCCTTTACATTGACCGGCTCTGGCAGTGATCCCGATGGTGATTCGTTAACGTACATTTGGGAGCAATTGGATATCGGAACGTCCTCTTCCAGCCCTGAAACTATGGTAGATAACGGCAGTCGCCCGTTGTTTCGCTCATTTACCCCGCTAAGCACACCCGCCAGGACATTACCGAAAATGTCGGATGTCATGTCCGGCACCAGTACTATAGGTGAGACTTACGCAACAACCTCTCGCGAACTCAATTTCAGGCTCACGGCAAGAGACGGGAATGGTGGCGTAACAACAGATGCGATGCTGGTATCTACGGTTAATTCAGGCCAGCAATTTCGATTGCTAAAACCTGATGCCCAGTTGCAATGGGAAGCTGCGCGCCAATCTTTGTTGTATTGGAACACCGCGGGTACTCAAAATGCGCCAATTGACTGCAGCCGAATCGCATTGGATGTGACAAGCGATAACGGCAACAGTTTTACAACGGTAGCAACGGGTCTGACCAACGACGGTTTGGCAGTGGTGACCGCGCCACAACAAACGGGAGACTATCGATTCAGATTATCCTGCGAAGACAATATTTTCTTCAGTGTTTCACAAACCAGTGTTTCTGTGGTGGCTGCCGTGACATCCGACAGCGATGGCGATGGCATGTCAGACAGTTTTGAAACCTTAAACGGTCTTAATGCCAATGATGCATCAGATGCCAGCGGCGACCTGGATTCTGACGGATTGTCTAATATTGAAGAGGCTTTGCTTGGCACGGCGGTGAATGATACTGACACAGACAATGACGGACTACCTGATGCCTATGAAGTTGCCAATTTTCTTGATCCTCAGGATGCCACAGATATAAGTGATGATGCAGATGGGGATGGCGCCTCCAACATGGACGAATATCTGGCCGGTACCGACCCAAATGATGCCAATTCAAACCCCTTTGTGGGAGAGGTAAACTTTGACTTTGAAACTCAAACTGAGCTAAACCGATTTAACTTTATTGGGGAACACCCCTGGACCCGGGTGAACAGTGCAGCGTCCTCTGGCAATAATAGTCTTCAAGCTGCTGATATATCAGACAATCAAATCAGTGTGTTGGATATGTTGATTGTCAGCTCAGGAGGTTTCGTGAGTTTTGACGCCAAGGTGTCCAGCGAAGCAAAGTATGATTATTTGGTGGTGTATCTGGATGGCAGAGCGGTCAGAAATCTGTCAGGTGAACTAGACTGGGAAACTTACACCATCCCCATCGAGGCCGGAGCACACGTTATTAGCTGGCAATATCAAAAGGATGAAGGTGTCAGTTCAGGCGAGGATAGCGCCTGGATTGATAACATCGTTGTGCCGATAAATAGCCGAACTTATGTAACTGATCTCGAAGCTCCAACCGCAGGTGAACCGTTCCAGTTTGAGAGTCCGTTGGGCCTGGAAGACTGGGATCTCGGCGGATGGGGATTTGCACTTGGCTCTGCCGGGGAAGGGACTTTTAGCCTTGGCTCAGGAGTAATCAAGGATCGCGGCTCCTCCACGATAAGCTACACCAATACCTTTGGGGCGGGCACGGTCACTTTTAACGTTAAGATTTCAACTGAATACGATTATGATTTTCTTAGTTTTTATGTGGATGGCCAGTTTATTAAACGGTGGTCAGGTGAAGAGGATTTCTTACTGGTTTCACAGCCTGTATCAGCAGGTACTCATACACTGACCTGGACTTATACCAAAGATGAATCCGTGTCGAATGGCGATGATCGGGTTTATCTGGACAGTGTCAGCTTACCACTGCCCGGAGTAACAACACCGGATGCATCAGCAGTTGCCTTTGATTACGACGGCGACGGTAAAGCCGATGTGGGAGTGCGCCGCCCGTCCAATTATTTCCAGTATATCAGTCAGTCATCCAGTGGCGCGCTGTTGCGGGAGCAATTTGGAAAATCTGCAAATGACATTCCGGTATCGGGGGATTTTGATGGCGACGGTATTGCCGATGTGGCGGTAAGACGGCCATCCAACCAGTACTGGTATATTAAAAACAGCTCAGATGGTGAAATTCAACGCGTTAATTTTGGTAAACAGGCCGAGGATATTCCGGTACCGGCAGACTATGATGGTGATGGCATAACCGATATTGCGGTGCGCCGCCCGTCGAATCAATACTGGTACATTCTGAATTCCAGTGATGGCGAACTTCAGCGGTTTAATTTTGGCAAGCAGGCAGGCGATATTCCGGTACCGGCGGATTATGACGGCGACGGCAAAGCGGATATTGCAGTGCGTCGCCCGTCTAATCACACCTGGTACATTTTACGCTCCAGCGATGGTGAAATAGAGCGCATTGTGTTTGGTCGTGATGAGGCAGACATCCCGGTCCCGGCAGATTATGACGGTGACGGCAAAGCGGATGTGGCGGTAAGACGTGCATCGAATCAGTATTTCTATATTCTGAACAGCTCCGATGGCGAGACTCAACGCATCAATTTTGGTAAGCAGTCGGAAGATATTCCGATAGTGGCGGATTACGATGGTGACGGTAAAGCAGATGTCGCGGTAAGGCGACCGTCCACCCAGTATCAGTATATTCTGCGCAGTAGCGATGGGGTCACAGAGCGAGTGTGGTTTGGCAAAGATGCAGCGGATATTCCACTGGCTGGTCCGGTACTCACCCGAATGTCGATGGCCGCTGCAGCCAGCGACTAATCAGTTAATTTATCAGGGGCCGCTATTGCGGCCTTTTTTCTGCATTACCTTGTTTGTTTATTGAACAATAATCTGTAACCGCTTACAAAATTTACCTATATGCATGATTTAAAAGGATTATTTTTATTATCAGGCATAGTTTTGTGTGGACAGACCAGAGCAGCTTTCTTATATTGGGGCAGGTAAAATTTCAACAATAAAGGAAAGAAATGGTATTACATGGCAAGAAATTGTGCACAATTGCGGTTGCGGTCAGTGCCGTTTTCACAGCATCCTCAGGTGCTTCTCCATCCTCACTGACAGATTTACAAACGCAATTACCGGTATCATCACAAAGCGCAAGAATTCTGCACACCAGTGACAACGAGAATGTTCAGATTAAGCACCGGATGCAGGTGTCGCAGTATATTATCGAGTTGCACGATGAGCCATTAATCCAAATTAAACAACAAACGCAACGTGCGGTAGGAAAAGGCCGTGCAGCAAAAAGCCATATCCAGCAGAAACTGGTTCAGCATCGTCAGCGAGTTGAGCGGGCACAAGCAGTACTGATCAGTGAGTTAAAACAAAGCCAGTTAATCGACAAGGTCGTTCGTCAAAACAGCAAAGTTCACAACTCTGTAGTGGTACAGGGTGACTGGCAAAAAATCCGTCATTTGAATAAGCACCCAGTGGTTAAGGCGATTCATCCTGTGCGAATGGTGCAAAAGTTCCTGCAGGACAGCACCCAAATTATCAATGCAGATGATGCCTGGACTCAAACCGACAGCGCAAATCGCAGCCTCACAGGCACTGGCATCACCGTAGCGGTTATTGATACCGGGGTTGATTACAACCACGCAGACCTGGGGGGCTGTTTTGGCGCAGGTTGTAAAGTCGAGAGCGGATATGATTTCGTTGAAAACGACGATGATCCCATGGATGTTGATGGTCATGGAACGCATGTGGCGGGAATTATCGCGGCAAATGGCAGCTTGCAAGGTGTAGCGCCGGGAGCATCCATTATGGCGCTTCGGGTTTTAAATGATGAAGGCTTTGGCAGCACCTCTGACATTATTGCGGCAATAGAGTATGCTGTGGACCCGGATGATGATTTAAGCACGGATGATGGTGCCGATGTCATTAACCTGAGTCTTGGAGGACCTGGCGAGTATCAATCACCTGGCAATGTTGCGGTGGAAAATGCCGTCGCTGCTGGCATTGTTGTGGTTGCCGCCGCAGGAAACTATGGCAGTTATGGTGATATTGCCGCGCTTTCTCCGGCCTCTGCATTATCGGCTATTACGGTGGCATCCAGTACCAAACAGGATCAGGTATCCGGGTTTAGCTCCAAAGGGGGTGGTGCCAGTTATCAGCAACTTAAGCCGGAAATTATTGCACCAGGCTCTGATATCGTGTCATTGCAGGTGGGAGGCGGAAATGTAACATTGAGCGGTACCAGTATGGCTGCTCCTCATGTGGCCGGTGCAGCTGCGATACTAAAACAAAAGTTTCCTGATGCCACGCCTCAGGATATCAAAGCTAAGATGATCTCTTCTGCTATAGATATCGGTGCTGATGCCTATTCACAAGGCTATGGTCGCCTGGATGTCACAGGCGCACTGGCTCAGGCAGTGACTATTTTTGATGCCGGATTGGCGTTTGGCCATGTTGATGATTCACAGTCTGAAATTCAATACAGTGCTTTTGTGGATATTAAAAACGACAGTGCGCAGGCTGTAACGTTTGAGTTGGTGTTACCTGATGGATTGCCCGAACAGGTAGAAATTCAAACCGCACAAACGGAACTTACGGTTGCGGCAAACAGCCAGGAGCGGTTTGAGTTTACCGTGCTGGTAAGCTCTCCCGGCGATATCGCCACTCCGGACAATATCTCAACAACCTACTTTTCAGCGTTGCAATTAATTTCACCGGACCTGAGTCTGACCGTCCCGGCTACGCTGGAACGAGGATACCGGTTAACCTTAACGCATGACGGATTAAATCCGGCCGGTTTGTCTGTCGACAGTGTCGACGGGCTTAATTTTGCGTATGACTATATTTTTCCTGAAGAAACCCGCACTATTTTTACACCTGAAACAGAGGTTTATATTCGTGTTCAGCATGAACTTGAACCTTCTGAGATTGCCCATCTGAATATCCCGGAACGGGGTGAAGACGTCACGGTTTTGGTGGACGGCTACGAAGAGCACGTATTGGTTATGGATAACAATAAAAGTCTCAACCTGTCGCCATCGAACTTAACCCATCTTGTCGGTCTGGGAGAAGCTGTCGATGAGCAATCGGTTGATATTCTGCCCTCGGCCTTAACCGCAACCACAAACCTTTTCAGTTTTATCGAATTTTCACAAAACATTGGGTTTGTCAGCGTTGAATATCGCAGCCAGTTATTTTTTGATTCTATTGATCCGGCAGAAAGAGTGGCCTATTACACCGCCCTGGGAAGCATTGAGGACAAGATTGATTCACGTCTTGTGGAACAAGTCCGGTTTCCGGCATTGCGCAGTGACGATTCAGACACCTTTGTTCAGCTCGTACACGACTTAAATTCCACTCAGGATCTGCTTAAAACGTTTACTCAGGGAGAAAAACCCGAAATTACCCTTACGGGTTTCGCGGATACTGATATTCCCTATGTGGCTGCTGATCTGAGCGCGAATAGCACATTGCTGCCTTCATTTTACCTGGCAACGGATAAAAACGAGATACAGTTCACGCAGCTTACAGGCAGTTCACCGGATTTTGCGGCGCGGCTGCATCTGGGCTTTGCCAGCGAGTTAGGAACAGGCTGGATGACCCCCTATGCCAGCAGTGAAAGTTTCAACTTTACCCTGCAATCTGACATCAACCCGGTATCCCAAACCAATGTTATTGAAGATTTTCAGTATCAATTTAATGCCGCTGGTTTAACCATGAGTAAACCGATTGAAGTGGGAACGGACTACCTGATGGATTTGCGTGGTTTTCACTTCACCAACGGGCGCGGCCAGGCTTACCATGCAGGAGTCAATGCACAGTACAGTGTGGCCTGCGGAAATGGCGGTGAATTAACCGGGCCATTTGATACCCTGAGTTTATATCTCAACACCAGCCAATGCGATGTTAGTTCTGTGACCATAGACTGGCAAACCAGTTTAAATGGTGAGTCATATCAAAGCAGTGCAACTTATGACATCGCCGCCAATACGGGCCCCATTTTTCCCGGCTTGATTAGCGCTATTTTTGAGGATGGTGAAGTGACTACGGATCTGATTATTAGTGGTCAGCAAAACACCGTATATCTGGCATCTGATGCCAACTTTAACAGCCTGAATCTCAGCTCATTAGAGTACAAACTGGATGACGGGCAATGGCAGTCGCTGACTACCGAGTCCTCAGATTTGGTTGAGTTTAATCACATGGCGACACTGCCTACCGGGGAGTTGGAAAGTCAGGTGCTGTCATTGCGCATAAGCTATACCGATAACGGTAACCTGGGAAGTGTAACTCAGGAAATCAATGGTGGCTATTTGCTGCAAGCCCCCGCCAGTAGTGTTACAGACGATCTTGACGGTGATGGCATTGTTGATGCTGAAGATGACGATATTGATGGCGACGGCATTCCCAATGAGGTTGAAGAAGCTAATGAGTTGGACCCCCGAGATGCCAGTGATGCGGCCGGGGATTTAGATAATGATGGTTTGAGCAACCTGCAAGAGTATCTTTTGGGCACCTCCATGGTGAATTCTGACTCCGATGGTGATGGTATTCCAGATGCTGAAGATGCTTTTCCGCTGGGAAGTGCATCTGCGGTTGCCTTTGATTACGACGGCGACGGTAAAGCCGATGTGGGAGTGCGCCGCCCGTCCAATTATTTCCAGTATATCAGTCAGTCATCCGATGGCGCGCTGTTGCGGGAGCAATTTGGAAAATCTGCAAATGACATTCCGGTATCGGGGGATTTTGATGGCGACGGTATTGCCGATGTGGCAGTAAGACGGCCATCCAACCAGTACTGGTATATTAAAAACAGCTCAGATGGTGAAATTCAACGCGTTAATTTTGGTAAACAGGCCGAGGATATTCCGGTTCCGGCAGACTATGATGGTGATGGCATAACCGATATTGCGGTGCGCCGCCCGTCGAATCAATACTGGTACATTCTGAATTCCAGTGATGGCGAACTTCAGCGGTTTAATTTTGGCAAGCAGGCAGGCGATATTCCGGTACCGGCGGATTATGACGGCGACGGCAAAGCGGATATTGCAGTGCGTCGCCCGTCTAATCATACCTGGTACATTTTACGCTCCAGCGATGGTGAAATAGAGCGCATTGTGTTTGGTCGTGATGAGGCAGACATCCCGGTCCCGGCAGATTATGACGGTGACGGCAAAGCGGATGTGGCGGTAAGACGTGCATCGAACCAGTATTTCTATATTCTGAACAGCTCCGATGGCGAGACTCAACGCATCAATTTTGGTAAGCAGTCGGAAGATATTCCGATAGTGGCGGATTACGATGGTGATGGCAAAGCAGATGTCGCGGTAAGGCGTCCGTCCACCCAGTATCAGTATATTCTGCGCAGTAGCGATGGGGTCACAGAGCGAGTGTGGTTTGGCAAAGATGCAGCGGATATTCCACTGGCTGGTCCGGTACTCACCCGAATGTCGATGGCCGCTGCAGCCAGCGACTAATCAGTTAATTTATCAGGGGCCGCTATTGCGGCCTTTTTTATGGCTGTGACTGGTTGGCAGTAATGGCACAAAAGATGTTGTTCCACAACGATTCACAATGACTGCGAAAGTAACCCATATGACCAATTTGTTTGTCAAACTGGCGTGAATCGACGGTTTCCATATAAAGTTGGGCATTCTGATAATGGCGCATAAAGGCATCCCGGGAACGGGGTGGTGCCCATTTATCGTCAGTGGCATTAATCGCGGTGACAGGAAACTTTACCCGCGCAAAGTGCTGTTTGAGTTCCGACATTTCCGGATCATCAAAAAAGTAATTGGGAAAACTGCACCAGTGTTTCCACTGTTTATAAACATTTAGCGGGAGATCTTCCCCCATTCCCAGACGACTCCAGGCTAAAAAACCGTACAAGCGAGTGATTAGCGGGGCAACAACATGCCACATAAAGCGCACTTTTATTTGCTCTGACTTTGGCATCCAACCATGCCAACCCGCGCCGGTACCGAATGTCCAAACGCCACGAACCGGGGTTAAATCGGGAAGCAACCCAATGGCATGACCGCCATAGGAGTGACCAACAATATAAAGCGGAGATTCAAATCGGGCGCAAAATTGTATTACCGCTGCCAGATCTTTTCTCGCCCAATCCAGATAATTCATTTTATAGCCTTTTAATGACTCCGGTTTAGAACGGCCAATTCCGCGATAATCAAAGGTTATTACCTGGCAACCTCGGGAAACGGCAGCAAGGGCGAAGCGTTTGTAAAAACCCTGAGGGGTGCCTGTTGCTCCTGCCAGAACGATCAAAGGAAGTGGAGGGGCATGCGCTGATGTGGTCGCAGGATGGTAGTGTAGGGCACCCAGTTGCACGCAATCGTCAGTGGTAATCGTCAGCTCTGTTACAGTGGCCATTATGGCTCTCCCATTAAATACTTAGCTGCATGATAAACTATGGAGTATACTCCGTAGTCAAGAGACAACATGGGAAAAGCCTGATGCGCTCCGAACAATTAGCTGAAATAGCCAACGTGGGCAAAGATACGCTCAGATATTATGAAAAAATCGGTTTGTTAACGCCGCCACCAAGAGGGGCCAACGGCTACCGGCGCTATTCCAAAGAAAATCTGAACGAATTGAAATTTATCAAACTGGCACAATCCGTCGGTTTCACTTTAAATGAAATTAAACCTGCCATTGCTTTTGTGAATAATCCACAGCCGGGCTGTCCCAGGTTACGTCAGGCAATAGAAGACAAATTAACTGAAATTGAACTGCGAATAGAAGAACTGAACCAGTCAAAAGCGAAACTACGCCACTGGATGGAGTACCACCTGGAGTGATCCGTGACCCCGTGGTGAGCTATAGATTTAGATCCTGTAACGCGTCTTTAAGCTGAGGATACATAAAGGAAAATCCTGCTTCGCTGAGTTTGGTAGGGATTGCGTTTTGTCCCGTGATGAGCAAATCGGCCATCTCTCCCATCAGCACCTGCAATATTTTTTCAGGCATCGGCAGAAAAGCGGGTCGGCTAATTACCCCGGCCAGCGTTTTACTGAACTCCTTATTGGTTACCGGAATGGGTGCTGTTAAATTAAAAGCACCTTGGCAACCGGCGGTTTTTATCAAAAACAGTACGGCTCTGGCCATGTCTTCCAGATGAATCCAGGGCATATAATGGCTGCCATCACCGATGGGGCCCCCCAGACCAAATTTGAAGGGCAGTAGCATTTTGTCCAGCGCCCCGCCTTTATTACTCAATACTATACCGGTACGGAGCAAACATACCCGGCTATGTGCTGAGGCCGACAGCGCCAGCGTTTCCCACTTTTTACAAAGCCGGTGGCTAAATTCATCGTGAATGCGCTCATAATCTTCTGAGATTGCAGCGTCACCCTGGCGTCCGTAATACCCCACTGCAGAACCACTGATAAACACTCTTGGCGGAATATCACTGGCGTTTATCAGATCAGCCAGGCGTTTGGTGATCAACCAGCGACTGTTTTCCAGAAGGCGTTTTTGCTCGTCCGTCCAACGCTTGTTGACTATGGGCTCGCCCGCCAGATTTATAACGGCATCAAACTCGTTCAAATCTTTGAAACTGTCCAGGTTGCTGGTCCATTCTGCTTTAGCGGCAACCTGAGGCCCGTAGTACTTTTTTAATCGTTTTTTGGCGGCACTGACATCTCTACTGACTCCCACAACTTCATGCTTTTCAATCACGGCATGTTTTATGATTTCCCGGCCTATCAGGCCTGATGCGCCAGTCAGCAATATTTTCATGGTTATTCTCGATAGCAACTCAATGTCAATGAAACGGAGTCGGCAAAACGCAGGGCGTGGGGCTTGTCTATCTCGACTGAAGCATAGGTTACCCATTCGTGTTCGCTGGCAATCTCCAATACGTCTGAAGTCAGTTTTTCCAGAAGTGAAAAACGGTTATTTTCAACGTGCGCAATAATTTTCTTGGTGATGGTCCGGTAGTTCAGCGCGTCATTCATTTTATCTGAATCGGTGGCGTTGTCTGCGGGATAGTGAATAATGACATTTACAACAACATCCTGTTTGTTGTTGATCTCATCATCTTTGATGCCAATGTAGGTTCGTAGGCGTAAATTTTTAATTCTTATAACTGCTTGATTTAAATTCATTCTGGTAATCAACTTCCTGCTTTTTCTATGACATTTTAAACCATAAAATCTGAATATCACTGGTTAACACAAAGGCTATCTGCTACTTTTTGCAAAAAAATGAACAGGCCCCGGGTAATCGCGCCCGTGCTAACAATTTCTGGGAAAGCTACATGGAAAACCGTCTACCTACAACAATTAAGGTACTATTAGTTTGTGCTGCACTGGTGATAATACTTGCCGGGGTCAAAGCGGCGAGCAGTATTGTTGTGCCCTTTTTGTTGTCGATATTCATTGCCATGGCCAGCCATCCGATTATTAAGTGGATGAGCCGATACCACATCCCAAAAGGTATATCGGTATTATTGGTTATACTCACCATTGTGGTTTTTGGATTTATGCTGGCGGGATTAGTCGGGCAATCCATGAATGATTTTTCCGAGAAAATGCCGCAGTATAAATTGCAACTGGAAAATGAGTTTGTCTGGGTGGTGACACAGCTTCAGAATTTCAACATCCAGATCAACAAAGAGCAATTGCTCTCCTATCTCGATCCCGGTATGGCCATGAACGTGGCCACCAATCTGTTGTCCGGTCTGTCTGGTGTGCTGGGTAACTTTTTACTGATTTTACTGACGGTTATTTTTATGTTGATGGAAGCTGACAGCGTTCCACACAAGGTCCATATTGCGCTGGATGATCCGGCTATGCGCATGAATCAGGTCGATAAGGTACTGGCGTCAGTCAAAAATTATCTGGTGATCAAAACGGTAGTAAGCCTGGGGACTGGTTTACTGGCGGGCACATTTTTGTATTTCCTCGGCCTGGATCATTATTTCCTGTGGGGCGTACTGGCCTTCTTGCTCAACTATGTACCTAATATTGGCTCCGCGATTGCCGCAGTCCCAGCGGTACTACTGGCTCTGATTCAGTTGGGGTCGGCATCCGCCGGTATAGTGGCTATCGGATACATAATTATTAATACTGTGATGGGTAACGTTATAGAGCCAAGGTACATGGGTAAAGGGCTGGGATTGTCTACGTTAGTGGTATTTTTATCGCTGATCTTCTGGGGGTGGCTATTGGGGACCGTAGGCATGCTATTATCGGTACCGCTCACTATGATTGGCAAAATTGTGCTGGAATCCAATCAGGATACCCGTTGGATTGCACTACTGTTGGCCGGTGGAGATATCAGTAATCAGGTTGCCGAAGCGCCTGAGGAGCAAGCTTAAAAGTGGCGCTTTTGAGAGTCAGGTAGCACTTGTCTGAGTAACGCCTGATACTGTTCATTCAGCAATAACTGTTGGTGCGTTTCGATGATTCGCTCACTGATATCAGCCCGGATTGCTGGGTTGGCTGCTAAGTACAACACTGGATCAGGCACAGGTACTGGTATGTCTGTTACGGTAAGCAGATCCTGTTGATAGCCAAAGTGAGCCAGAATTTGCGGTGTGATGGAAGGTTCATAAAATACAAAGTCCACCAATTGCGCGGTGATCATCTTTAACAGTCGCGATGATGAATCAACCAGAAGCAGTTGTTCAGATTCCAGAAAACCGGCTTCCTCCAGCATATGGTGGGTAGATAGTGCTCGCACAGCTGCCACTTTATAGTGCTTTAGCTGTTCGAATCTATTGATGCTAAGCTCAGGGCGACTGCTGAGCCTGGCAATTTGCAACTGCAATCCGGCAATGGGTATTAACCATTTGTAGTGGGCTTCGCGTTCAGGTGTTCTGGCTATCGCATAGATCAATGAGTTGCCATTGTCCTGACATTGTCGCTGCGCCTGTGCCCAGTTCATCATCAGTATTTCATAAGGTTGCCCGGTGGCATCTAACAACATTTTTACCGCATCTGTTGCTCTGCCGGCAGGTTGTTCCTCATGAATATGTTGTAGCCCATAGGTGATACCGGCGTAAACCTGAACAGGTTCCTGGCATTGACCCACTGAAACCAGCCATAAACCCGATAAAAATAATAAAACCCTGAGCACTTGCATGTTGTTTGCCGATCATCTGCTATCGCATTAAGTATTTGTCATTTGCCGAATTTCGCAAGTGATTCCCGGCAATGACGTAGCAATGCTTAAAATTGCAAAATCACTTCCACACCGGACTGGTCAGCCAGGTTGCGGATGCGAATTTTCGCCTTGTGATATTCAGCCACTATCCTGGCGATGAACAATCCCAGCCCTAAATGCGGAGTTTCCTGCGATTCTTCATGGCGGACCGAAATCATCGAGTCGAATAACTGTTCCTGCATATCTTCAGGCAGTAATTTGCCCTGATTACTCACCCGCAAAACGGGTTTTTGATTTTCGGTCATAAGAGAAATATCAATGCGGCCACCAGGGGGGCTGAAGTCAACCGCATTCGCGGTGATTTTGTCCAACATCTGCACAAACAAATCCGGTGCGCCCCAAAGTTTCAATTCCTTGTACTGGATATCACAATAAAAGGTCCGTTCCGGATACGCCAACTGATAACCGTGAGAACAACTATGTAGCAATGCCACCAGATCAAACTCTTCCGGCTCTGTGGCCTGCAGCGCATTTTCCAGGCGCGAAGCCTCACTCATGTTAGTGAGTATTTTGCTGAGCCTTTGCAGGCCTTCCTGTGCTCTGTCGATGTAGGGTTGTTGTTGTGGCGTGGGAGATTCAAGGCTTAAATTTTCCATTGAGGACTTAACAATGGCGACGGGAGTGCGTAGTTCATGAGACAGGCGTGACGCCATCTTTTCCAGGTAATTGTGATATTGCTGTAGTTTATCCAGGACACTGTGAAAGGTTCTGGACAGATCGCCGATTTCATCACGGGTACCGGACACCGGAATATTCGACAGGATTTTGCCATTGCCGTCTATCGCTTGCTCTGTTTCGTTGCGCAGTTTTCTGATCCGGGAGGAGATACGTGAAGCAAACAAAAACAGCGCCAGTGTGCCTAATATCATCACCAGTAAAATGATATTGAATAGGTCTTCCAGGGCTTTATTTTTCAGACTACGGATGCCATTTGTGGTTTGCTCAACAACAACCGCCCCCAGTACCTTGTCATCCAGATAGACCGGGTGTGCTGCCGACAGAATGACGGCCTTGTTGTCGGGCGTCAGCCGCCACAAGCTGTCTGCGGCACCTGCCAGTGCATTGTCAATGTCCTGGCCTTCCAGTGCGTAAGCATCTGTGAGTTCATCTACAAAATCATCCGGTGGCCGGGTGAGAATGTGGTAATACAGCGGAAACAGGTATTCCTGTTCAAATTCTTCCCAGAGGTTTTCCGGCGGCAGCGGTTTAGCCAGGCGTGCCTCCAATCCCACGGAGGAAAAAATATCGCCTGAACGCGCCATCACCCGTTTGTGTTTGTCCACCACCCATACCCTGGCACCGGAGTGTTGAAGTCCTTTCACGATGCGTTCAATTTCCGGTGAGGGGACCAGCACTGTGCCCAGCGAATCCGGTTGTGCTGGGTTAGCGGTGCCAATTTTGAGTTTAACCTGAGGTGCCTCAGTATCGTCAACATCGTTAATTTCAAACGCAATTTTATCGGATAGCATCGCCAGTGGGATACGCAATTCAATGTTGTATCCCTGTTCCGTTGTTTCCCAATGACCCTGTATACGCGACTCAATACCCAACGGGCGAAACGAATCGTTGACGGGCGGTAACTCCCAGGCATTTACCCAGCCAGAGCTGTAATTTGAGATAAGATAGCGGTGAAAGCGTTTTTCCCTGTCAGTCAGGGCAATATGCAAAAAGTCATTGCGGTCCACACGTAAACTGTTTTTGTCCCGCATTACGGTGTAGTCGTCAGTGACCTCGAAAAACGCGTAAAGGTAGGCATCGTAAATGCCCACCATATGGGTAAAGTGCAAATCTTCGCGCTGATAATTTTCAGATTCACCCAACACATAGGATTCACCATAATTGATGGCCAGATGTTTGTAGTCCAGCCAGTCCGCGAGTCCGCCATCCAGGCGTATGGGATCAACAATGCGATGAGCGTACAGATCCCGTCCTGGGAATACATCTTGTTGATAGCTGGCCTGGGTATCGAATAAGGTAGGTCGCTCGTGCAGCGCCGTAGCAACTGCGCGGGCTGTTCCCATCAGGGTTTGTTCCTGTCCCAGCAACAGGTAATTTTCCAGCTCCCACATGTACTTGTATCCCAGCCAGGGAATAGTAAACAGAAATGACGAAAGCACGAGTAGTTTAAAGCGAATACCAACGCGAAAGTGCCACATTACAGAGTATCCCGACTCACAGGCTAGTGACTTTTCCAGCGATAGCCCATACCGTAAACCGTTTCTATGCGGTCAAAACTGGCATCTGATTGCTGGAATTTGCGTCGAATACGCTTGATATGGGAGGTAATGGTGGTGTCATCCACCACCATGCGGGATTCATCCATAAGCTGTTGTCGACTTTTCACATGACCGGCATGGCGGGCAATGGCAAACAACATCCAAAACTCGGTAACAGTCAGTCCAACAGGCTGTTGCTTCCAGCAGATGGTCATGCGATTTGTGTCCATACTCAGATCGCCCGATTCCAGGATATCTTCCTGGTTTACCGGCATTTTTAGCAGTTCGGTGCGGCGAAACAAGGCGGCAATTCTGGCCAGTAAGTGAGGCAAACTAATGTCTTTGGTCAGGTAATCATCCGCCCCCATCCTCAATCCACAAATGGTGTCATAGTCATTGTCTCTGGCGGTAAAGAAAATAATGGGCAGGGAAGGGGACAGACCCCGCAATTGTTGGCACAAGGTGAAGCCGCCGTCGATTTCTTCTTTCAGACCAATATCAATGATGGCCAAATCCGGCAATCGTTGTTGAAAGGCATCTGATGCGCTGAGTCGGTCTTCATAGCAAAGTACGTCGTAGCCTTGTTTACTCAGCGCCGCGTGATAGTTGTCCCTGATGGCGAAATCATCTTCTACCAGGGCGATTCTTTTTGACATAGTGATACGTACTCAGGTTACCAGGACAATAAAATATCGTTGATTAACAAATGCAGTCTTTGCTCCTGATAATCCTCAAGGTTTAAATAAAACAAAAATGCGATAGCAATCACGAAGCTCATCAAGAGTAATCCTTTATGACGTTTGCTGCTCATGTTTCTTCTCGTTTTTCAGGTTGCTGTCAAAGTGACATCTATATGACCGTAAGCATAATAAAAAATTCGGCCTGAACCAGAGTTAAATGACGAACCGTCACAATTTCCATTTTTTCGCCACAATTTGGCCTTTCGTTGACACTTTTAACAGGCCGCAGCCGGGGGCATATTCTCGCCACAATTGCTCGCCACATTGCCATTTTTTATCCATACAGCGGCCATTTGTGAGGTTTTTAATGATAGGCACACAAAGCAAAAACCACTGAGGTGCATTATGAAAAACATCAACGTTAAAAAAACACTATTGGCCGTATCTGTTATCTCTGCCGTGAGCCTGTCGGGCATTGCCCATGCTGCGCCGCAGACATCCTATCAGGAGCAGGAAGAGAAGAATATTTTGGTGGGCATGGGCAGCGGTGCTTTGATCGGGGCCGGGGTTGCCGGACCGGTGGGCGGCATCATTGGCGGTGTTCTGGGAATGTTCATTGGGGATGACGTCAGTAAAACAGAGCAAAATCAAGATTTACAGGTACGACTACAACACTCAGAAACGGCCCTGCTGGCAATGCAAAAAGACTACGAGGCAACCCTGTTTGCTTACCAACAACTGCAGAAGCAGCAAGGTCAGGTGCAGGTGGCCGCGATGGAAAAGAGCCGTTCACCTGTGGCCCTCGACGATCTGCTGGCAGCCAAGGCCAATATCCAGTTTAAAACCGCCTCCTGGCAGCTAGAGCAACACTATGTCGAACAACTGGATAAGGTTGCAGCGCAACTGAAAAGTGACCCAAAACTCATGGTTCAGTTGTTTGGCTATGCCGATCGTCGCGGCGATGAAGATTACAATCTGCAGTTGTCTGAAAAACGGGCCGACCAGGTTAAACGCTACCTGTTATCGGTAGGCGTTAATGCAGCCCAAATTGAGACCGCAGGCTATGGTGAGGCCCAACCGGTAACGGTTGAGCAAACCTGGGAAGATGACTTTTTTGATCGCCGGGTGGTGGTGCGTTTGACCTCCGATGATTCTGTGATGACAGCGAAACAATAGGGGAATTGTAGTGCGCAGCAATCATTCAGAATGGGAACGTGGGCAAACGCCCACCATTTCCCGGTGGTTTTCAGTGGCTTTTGCCAGATTAGTTTTCTCTGCCGCTATGCTACAAGGTATAGCATTTCTGGGCTTATTGTTATTGGCTGTGTGGCTGGCTTCATCTGCTGAAGCCAGCCAAAGCGAGCGGCGTCAGACGCAATGGGAGCTGTCTGTCATTAATGGGCTGTTGGTTTTTAAACAGGAAACCACAACCGATACTGGCACTGATATTAAACCCGGAAGCGAGGACGCTGCTAAACAGCAAAATCGCGCAGTTGAACAGCACCATGAACCCATGGTGCTGGTGTCGCAGCACAGCCAATACAACACTGAGATTTCCGGGATGGTGGCCCGTTCTACACTGGTGCAGCGGTTCAAAAACCCTGGTGAAGATTGGCTGCAAGGGCGTTATCAATTTCCGCTGCCTGAAGACGCGGCAGTAGACAGCCTGACCATGCGCATAGGTCAACGGGAAATCAAGGGCGTCATCAAAGAAAAGCGCGCGGCACAAGCCGCTTTTAAACAGGCGCAGCAAAATGGACAACGCGCTTCTTTGGTGAGCCAGCAACGACCAAACTTATTCACCACGCAACTGGCCAATATTGGCCCGTTTGAAGACATCGAGATAGAAATTCAGTTTCAACAAAAGGTGCGTATTGTTGATGGTGAATTCCGGCTGCGTCTGCCGACCACTTTTATTCCTCGCTTTGGCTCTGATTCGGCGCATGAGCCGGTATTTGCACCCCGGAACAGACCTGATATCGATATTCGCCTGACCCTGGATGCACAGGCTGAACTGGCCTACCTGAACAGTCCTCACTTTCCAATCCGGACAGAACAAAGCGGCGGGTATCGCTATGCAATCAACCTCGCACAAGCCAGTATTGCTGATCGGGATTTTGAATTGCTCTGGCGCTACCAAAATCCGCAGCCGACAGTTTTGCATTACCGGGAAGCTTTGC
The DNA here is from genome assembly GCF_055755215.1 of Planctobacterium sp. R6. Taxonomy (NCBI): domain Bacteria; kingdom Pseudomonadati; phylum Pseudomonadota; class Gammaproteobacteria; order Alteromonadales; family Alteromonadaceae; genus Planctobacterium; species Planctobacterium sp. R6. The sequence goes on along the minus strand of NZ_JBVTQY010000004.1, from coordinate 94,318 downwards.
CAGATGGCGAATATGGATTACTAATGCTGTTACCGGGTCAGGAATCCGCGCGTATGCCCTTGTCACGAGAAATCACGCTGGTTATTGATACCTCTTCGTCTATGGGCGGACAGGCCATAGAACAGGCTAAAAAGGCATTGTTACTGGCGATTGATGAGTTAACTGAACTCGATGCTTTTAACATTATTGAATTCAACTCAGCGGCAACTTCGTTGTGGGGTTCACCGCGCGCTGCAAATGCGACCAGTAAGCAGGCCGCTAAAGATTTTGTCACCCGCTTAAAAGCGGATGGCGGGACGAACATATACGAGGCGATCGATCTGGCACTGCTGACCCAACATGCTACGCAAGCTTTACAGCAAATCGTGTTTATCACTGACGGTGCTATCGGTTACGAAAACAGTATTCTTACCGAGATTCAGTCCCGGCTTGGTGAGACCCGGCTGTTTACCGTGGGTATTGGCGCCGCGCCAAACAGTTATTTTATGGTGCAGGCAGCACAGGCTGGCAGGGGAACCTATACCTACATCTCCTCGCCACAACAAATCGAGCAGCGGATGCGGGAGCTACTTAAAAAGTTAGCACAGCCGGCGTTGACCGACATCAACTTGCAATCTGACGTGGCAATGGCGTTTTATCCTGAACGTATACCTGATCTGTATTATGGTGAGCCCATCGTTATTGCCTATCAATCGCCGACAGCGGTAACCGATGTGCATTTTACCGGTGTGCTGGGTGAAGCCGCCTGGCAACAGACGTTGACCCTGGATTATTTGCCGGACCGACCCGGTGTGGCAAAGTACTGGGCACAACAAAAAATTCAGGACCTGTTGGCGAAGCAGCGGTTCATGGTTTTCGATGCCAGCAGCGATACGGCGCCATACCAGCAAAAGATTCTGCAAGTGGCGTTGCAACACAATCTGGTCAGCCCTTACACCAGTTTAATTGCGGTAGATCTGGCTGAAAACGGTCGCCCCAACAATACTCCTTTGTTGGCTCAAATGCCTTCAACCGCGCTGGACTCACCCAGACGATTTATGCTGGCCGGAATTTTATTGCTCATGGGATTGTGCCTTTCTGTTTGGCACTGGCGGTCAGAACAAAGTCTCAGGCAATCGGGAGCTACTCATGTTTAGCAGTGAAACCTATTATGAGACCCGAAAGCCTTTTGTGACCTGGCGTAAGGCGTTGATCTTATTGTTGATTGCCGCTGCTGCGTGGCAATTCGGACAAGGTATGTGGATACAGGCGAAAGCATCAGTGGCACAACTACTGATTTCCAGAGCGTGGCAGGAAACACTGCGCACTGAACAACCCATTCCGCCCTGGCCCTGGGCGGACACCTGGCCGGTAGCCAAACTGAGTATTCCGGCACATGGCAAACCACTGTATGGCCTGGCGGGAAGCTCTCCTGCGATTATCGCCTTTGGCCCTGGTCATCTGGTGCAATCAGCGTTTCCTGGGCAACCGGGCAACAGCGTATTTGTGGGTCATCGCGATACCCATTTCGCCATATTGGAAGCAATACAACCTGGCGAATTGATTGAAGTGGAAACCCGATACGGTTAAACCTTGTATCGCGTCGATGCGGTTCGAATTGCCCATGAATCTCAGGCGGATGTTGTCGAAGAAACCTTGTCGAGTACTCTGACACTAATCACCTGCTATCCCTTTAATTCTGTACAGGCAGGTACTGACATGAGATTTATCGTGACTGCGAATAAAATTAGTGAGTAATTTGGGCTGATGCATGGTATTGCATCAGCGCGGGAATGTTACTGTAATCCTGGCACCCTGAAATTCTGATGTGCCCATGGCTAACTGGCCCTCGTAGGCTGACACCAGGTCAGAAACGATGGCCATACCAATGCCCTGACCGGATTCGTAACTATCCAGGCGTTTGCCCCGTTCTAACAACAGGTGTTGTTTGTCTTCGGGGATACCCGGACCGTCATCACTGACAGATAGCTCAAGGTACTTATCCGTTTGCCGGACTTCTATCAGTACCCTTTGTTTCGCGGCTTTACAGGCGTTATCCATCAGGTTCCCCAGCAATTCCATCAGATCCGTGGCATCACCGCAAAACTCAGTATTGGGGGCGATGTCGTGCTCGATAAGAATGAATTTATCTGCGTATACTTTTTCCATAGCAATAGTGAGTTTTTCAATCACAGTGTTCACTGGGGTGCTCTGGTTCCAACGGCTACCGGCACCGGCGACAGCGCGTTTTAATTGGCGTTGAATGATCTGATCGATTTGGGTGACCGGCTCTCTGCCTTCGTCCGGCAAATTCCGAAGTCCGGACAACACGGCCAGCGGGGTTTTCAGACTGTGGGCCAAATCACCTAAACTGTTTTTATAGCGCTCTCTTTGATTTTCCTCGGTGCTGAGTAAATGGTTCAGATTGTTTTTTAAGGTTTCCAGTTCCGGAGGATATTGGTGGGTGATGCGGGTGTGGCTGCCTTTTTTGATACTGGCGATTTCATTAACCAGTTTATTGATAGGCCGCAACGCGGTATTCAGGGTGAAGAGCAATAACAGAAGCAAGAGTGCAGCAATAATGCCCAACCAGTTTAACAAGGTCGATTCAAAGCGTGCGATTTCTTCATCGTAGGTGGCCTTATCCATAAACACATGAAAAGCTACCGGGGAAAGCCCCAGGTCAGTTTCAAACTCGGCAGTGTAGCTGTAGCGAAAGTAGGTTATTTTGTTTTCGTCATCGGGTATCACCACAAACTGCGATTTTCCGGGTAACGGAAAGGTTTGGATTTTGGGCCAGCGCCAATTTATCGCCGACATGGATTTCCACACCAGGTTATCGTAGTTGTGGATGATCGCGTAGATACCGGAGTCGGGCAGGTTAAATTCGCCATGGATCATTAACTCAGGCATATACACTTCTTTGCCTTCGATTTCGAACTCAGAAATCAGGGTTAAACTCAATAATCGCAGGCGTTCAAAGGTGGCTTGGTGAATACTGGCAGAGTAGGCCTGTTGCAAGGCGTAGTTCATCAGTGGGATAAAAAACAGCAGCGCTATAAGCGCTGCTGTGAAAGTACGTACCTTTAACGAGATGGGTTTCATAGTTGGCGATTAATGCGATATCCCCGGCCGCGCAGTGTTTCGATGGGCTTGTAACTATTGTCCGGATCCAGTTTTTTCCGTAAACGACCCACAAACACTTCGATAACATTACTGTCTAAATCAAAATCCTGGTCGTAAATGTGCTCTGTTAGCTCTGTTTTTGAGATGATCTTTTTCGGGTTCATCATCAGGTATTCTATGACTTTATACTCGTAAGCCGTCAGATCTAAAGACTCACCACCAACCAGGACCTCCTGAGTGACAGTGTCCAGGGTAATTGGGCCAATTTCCACTTTCGGACTGGATTGCCCAGACGAACGTCTTATCAGGGCGTTAACTCTGGCCAGTAGTTCCTCTTCCTGGAAGGGTTTAGTCAGGTAGTCATCGGCGCCAGCATCCAGGCCTTCTACCTTTTCCTGCCAGCGATCCCGGGCTGTAAGAATCAGTACCGGGCAACTGATTTGCTTTTGACGAATGCGTTTTAACAGCTCAAAACCATCGATTTCTGGTAAGCCTACGTCAACAATGGCAGCGTCGTAGGGGTATTCTTCAAATAAAAATTGCGCTTTTTTGCCGTCGTCAGCCAAATCAACACTGTATCCTTGCTTTTGCATCAGTTGGTCTAACTGAGTCAGTAGTCGGGCGTCGTCCTCAACAATTAATATTCTCATGTGCTACGTCCTTCTTGTCCTTCTTCGGCGCGTCTGTTGATTTCAATAAAAATGACGCGGCCCGAGCTTTGCAATATTTTAACCCGGTATTTATCACCGTACTTTTCTACTTTCAGCACCCGTCCAGATACCTGGCGCTGCGCCAATTTAGCCGCTTCCGCTTTGCTGCCGGCAGATTCAGACGCCATGCTCTGAAAGCCGAAAAACAACATTGTGAAAAGCGTTATATACCTCAAAAACTGCATTAATTTGTCCGAAAAATTCAGGTTACCTGGTGAATTAAACTCGCCACCGGGCGCGTTAACTTATGTGATTCACCTGTTTGGCAACCTCTAGTGTAACTGCTTATTTTCTTTTGTACATGGTCGGAGATAAGTTCACCTCCAGTCGAATCCGATTGCCAGGATGTTGTCGGGTAAAGGTGGTAAAACGCTCCCCCTTATAGCGGTAGGTTACCTCATACCCTTTCAGTTTTTTACTGTAGCGAGAATGATGCACATTGTCGTAACAACGCTCGTCGTACTCCCTGACATGAGAATCATGGCTGTTGACGTAGTAATAGTCGTCTGAATACCCGTCATTGTAATGGCGAACATGCGGATCGCTATCCCGACCCACTTCGTGCCCAATGACGCCACCAACCAGGGCACCGGCAACCGTAGCAATACCTCTGTTTTTACTGTTTTTACCCAATGTGTTGCCTACCACACCACCCAGTACCGCGCCGGTGATAGTGGAAGCATCAGAGCGATGACCCTGGTAGTGGTGTTGGGTTCTTCGGTATTTCTTACGGCATTGATAGTGAGAATGTGAATGGTATCCATCACCACCGTGATAAACGGGCGTAACCTTAATCACTCGCCCATAATCATAATAACGGCTGTGGTGGCCTGCGAACGCTGTTGTACTGATGATTAACAGCAGTGATGTTAAAGCTGGCAATATGCGTTTCATAGTGACTCTCCTCAGTATATGGACCCAAATTACCGCAAGATTTTATGTCTGAGTGATCGCTGCGCCTTTTGCCAAAAACGCATAAAACAATACTCGACTACCAGCATGGTCAGCTCACTGTTGTTTGCCTGAACGCGTTATATTGCGCCGAATTCGAGCATCTTTAAGTACTCTGGGTATGTTTATACTGTAGGTCAGTGTTGCTGAATAACTGCTGAACTTTTATTAAACCATCAGGCACCACGCAAAAAACTCGCAGGCGCAGATAACTGCGTCTACAGAGACTTGAGATAATTCGGTATTGTGTGTCGGAGCCCGGTTCAGGCTTTGCTCATGGGGTTTTCACAATGGGCGTAAACGGTGTGTTTCTTGTTGTAGGTATAAACGTGTACTGACAGCGGAATATCCTTAATTTGCTGCCACATAGCGTGTTTGCTGGACGAAGGGCAGAGTGACATCTGCAGGTATTTTTCTTGATCACTGCGACTCATATTGAGTTTATCCGGGATTTGGATGTAGGCGTTGATTGTTCCGTTAACCGCCTGTGCACCCTGATAATACCAGTTACCACCCAATATTGTGGTTCGAAAAGCGGCATTGACGCTTCTGAGCATGGGCTCGGTTACGGTTCCTTCAGAATCAAAGCTGATTTGTGTTGCGGCATTACTTTGCATACAGCCTGACAGCGTCAAACTGGCGGCAACTGTCAATATGGTGAAAACCCATTTCAGTGTTTTGTTAGTGGAAGCCGTTACTATGGTCATTTTACTGCTCTGAAGTCTTTCATAGTGCTTTTCTATCGGCCATTAGGGAAAACTCTGAAGCGAATATTTATATTAACGAGAAATATCCAGGCGGTTATTTCGTGTTATTTGTTATATGCTTTGAGGGATAATTTCTGGAGAAAGTGGGTCTTAAACACTATGTTGTTTACATAGAAATTTTTAAACAGATTGGTATGCAAAGGGTTTTTCGGTTTTTCAGTTTTATGTGTCTGGCCTTTATAAAGGTATTTGCCAGTGTTTTTTACCGGGGCAGGCCGGTTTGGTTAAGTGCCGAAAAAGAGGAGGCGATGCAGCAGGTGAAACTACTGGTGTTTTTAAATCACACCAGTTTGTTTGAACCGCTTTTCATACGTTTTGCCCCCTGGTCGTGGTTGTGGACTTTGTCGCATAAGTTGGTAGTGCCCGGAGCGGATATTACCCTGCAACGACCAATGACCGGACGAATTTTAAAAGCACTGATGCCCGGATGTGTGCCAATTACCCGAAAAAATGATCATTCATGGCTGTATTTTTTGAGTCAGGTCAATGACCAAAAAGTCACAGCAATCCTGCCCGAGGGCAGGATGAAGCGGCGCAATGGTCTGGATAAGTTTGGTAAACCCATGAGTGTCCGGGGTGGGGTGGCCGATATTTTAGAATGTCTGGATGAGGGGAAAATTCTGTTTGTTTACTCCGGTGGTTTGCATCACATTCAGGCCCCGGGCGACAAATGGCCCAATCTGTTTAAAACGTTAAAAGCCAACATGGAGTTGGTTAATATCAGAGATTACAAACAGCAGTTGTTAAACTCCGCAGATAATTTTATTGAACGACAAAAGGCATTCAAGGTGCGTGTTATTGAGGACATGAATCGTCGGCTGACAGAGTGCGTACCCGGCAACTGAGCTTAGGTGAATGATTGCCTGTAATGTTAACCGAAGAACCGGATTGGTTTTGGGTTAACTGTCCGAAACTTACCTGTTTACAGCAAGATATAGTGAGAAAGAGCTATCAACTTTACTGTCGGCCAGGACCTTGTAACGACTGTATTGTCGTGTCACCAGGGGGAGTGTTTTCAAGTTGGGGAAGGTTTATTTTCTGGTAACCCAAAAAACAAAAAAGCACTTCAAAGGTGAAGTGCTTTAGAATCTTCTTTCGCAGTGAAAATTAAGCGTTGTTTAAAACCGCTGCTTTTCTTTTCATCAGGTTGTTCACCTGGCGCATAGAGTTAAGATGCATATAAATCGAAGGCAACATGCCTTTTTTACGCAACTCAAGGAAGTCTTCATCGGACATGTTGTTGAGTTTTTCTTCATCTACCATAGCAACACCGTCAACAGACATGCGCTTTTCACCAATGTTAACGGAGATATTACGGGTTACCAGCATCTCTTTTTCAGCCAGCTCTTTAGCAAATAAAGTGGTGATGTGTTCCTGCTCTAAATACTTAGCCATTGCTTCTTTTTGCTTTTTCAGAAACTCAGTCTCTTCACCATCTTCAGTGAATAATGCCTGACCTTCTGTCTCAGAAACCTGGGTGTGCTCAACATCAATAGCAATGCCATATTGTGTATCATCATCAGGATTTCTCAACAGACCGAAGGGGGCGTGAGTGTATCTGGCAGGCATATAGGACGCGTCCCACTTGTCTTCTTTAACAAACAGGTTTTCGCCGCGTTCGATGCCCATCAGCGCAACGACCTGGTAACGTTGATTGTTTGGGTTTTGTACGAAGCAAATTGGAAATTCAACTGCGGCACTAGCAAATTCAGCAATGACCAAAGGTAACAGGTTTTGCTCTTTCAGGTCACTGACATCTGTATTAGGTTTAACGCGCAGGTTTTGATGTAGTTTATTGTTTAGTTGTTCTATCTTGGCCATTGCCACTCCAACTCATTGAACTTTAAAAAATCAGGAGCACATACTAAACGGTTCAGTGTATTAGGCAACCTATTAAGCGATAAAAACACAGATTTTACGCGATTTGTGGCGATAAAATCACCGTCCGGGATCAGGCTGAGGCGTCCAGTGATATTGGGGCGTTGGTTGAATCTGGCGCGGCTGGCTGAAACTGATCTCTGCCGTTTGATTTGGCTTTGTAGAGATTTTCATCAGCTTTGGCGATTGCGTTTTCGATATCGCTTTTATTGTGGGTAATTTCGCTGATCCCCATGCTGACCGTAATTTCAAAAATCGCGCCTTCATGTTCGATAGCGGTTGATTTTATTTTGTCCCGAATCTTGTTGGCCACGATTTGCGCCTGCAAGCTGGTGGTTTGGGGCAATACAAACAGAAATTCTTCGCCCCCCCACCGTGCCACGATATCCTGTTTGCGCAACGTTTCCTGAAACAATTTAGACAATAACACCAGGGTCTTGTCACCGGCATCGTGCCCGTAATTATCATTCACCAGTTTAAAGTGGTCGACATCACACAAAATAATCGCAAGTGGGGTACTGTTGCGTTCCACCCGTCGTAATTCATAGTGGAGTTTATCCATAGCATCCCGTCGGTTTGACAGTTGCGTCAATGGGTCCAGTTTTGCCATCTGCTCATATTTGTTGCTCATTTCCTGCATAAAATCAAAGGACTGTTGCCGGGAATGTTCGTAAAACGCCGACAAAAAGGTAATGGTGAGAAACGAATAAAGTAGTCGTGTTTTAAATTCAATACTATATGACGTCGCCAGTAATTGCTCATTGGGGAAAAACATAATGACACTGATAATTACGACGAACAGAGAAATGGAAAATAACCCCTTTTTTAATCCACCAAAAAACAGCGCAACCGGTGAAACCATAAATATCCACAGTGGCCCGGTATTGTCTTTTCCACCTGAATAAACGAGGTAAATCATCAACGCAAACAAACTGTATAAAATGACGTTTGATGCCAGCCGAAAGTTGCCGGTGAACTTTTGATAAAGGTGCGCTAACAAATAAACACTGCTGGCGAGCAGCAACACAACAGCTAACAGCCATTGCTGGTTAAGAAACGCCGACACCGACATTATTGCGGTGATACTTAACCCTACTAATCCGAACAGATTAACAGTGAAAATCTTGCGGTTTGATTCGAAGTCGTACCTATCTTGCATACCTGTGTGCAGGTATCGAGATAGAAGTTGTTTGATCATTTTAATCAATGCTTACCGGAGCGGAAATTTATTCACATTGTTGCAGTATAGTAATTATTGGTTTGGGTGTCTTGGCGCTGACTGTATTTTTTGACCAAAGTATAAGTTCAGATCAGCACTTAATTGTTGCAATAATTGATATTGCTGGCTGACTGCATGGGAAAATCCATCGGTTGCCAGCGTTTCAGTGTAATTAAAGTGTTGTTTGGTGTGTGCTTTACCATCCACAAAAAACAACCAGGTTCCCTGTAATACGGCTTTGCCGGAGTCTGTGGGGTAAAACTGTTGAATGTTAATGTCCAACTGATAATGGGGTTGAGCCGGCGCATTTTTATAGTGTTCCACCATATACCAGGGGGCATCATGAGGGCTAATTTCATTCACCAACGCAGCCTTTATACTCTTCAATGGTATCTGGGCCCAGAGGTGTAATTGGGCAAAATGCAGCTGATGTTGTCCTGTTTGTACCACCATTTTATTTTGCTTCAGATAATCCGGTACTTTTACAGTTAATAGTACAGAGTGTTTGCTGCTTAAATCGCTGGTCTTGGCCGGGAGGTTGTGCGCATTGTCCGGACCCAGCTGATAGTAGTTAAAATTGCCTGGCTGAGTTGCACAGGCATTGATCATGATTAACAGAATTACTATGAAGAGTTGTTTCATGGCTGGGTTAATTCCTCTTAGCTCTGGGTAAGGTGTCGGGTTGGCCGGTTTCTATGGGAAATACCAGGCTGCTGGGGGTTTCGTTAAGACGCTGTAATACCGGCTTTAATTCCAACATCAGTGCCTGGAATTCCAGCAGGAGTTCATTAATTCCGGCATTGGTTTGAGAGTGACCCGAATAGGTATTTGCCAGCACCTCCAGGGCGTGCAGAGCATCGTTTAATTGGGAAATCAGCGCTTGTTCCTGAGTTTGTTGTAGTAGCTGATTTATCTCTTGTCCCGATTGTTCAAACGTCTTAGCTGTAGTATGAAGTTGCTGCAGGGTTTGATTGAGATTTTGTGCCAGACTTTCAAAAGGCAATTCGTTGACCTTGTTCAGAATTGAAGAAATTTTTTGAGTAAGCTGGGCAAATTCATTCGAGATGGTTGGAATAACCGGCAAACCGGATGATTCAGTGATTTCGATTGTTTCGAGGTTTTCATAGTTTTGCAAATCTACGTATTGCCCACCGGTAATGATATTCCCTGTCTCCAGGGTGGCCCGGAGTCCTTTTTGAATCCATAGGGTGATTTGTTCGTTAACCCATTGCACGCCTTCGGGGGAATCTTCGAAGGACGCCATTCCCGGAAATATGGCAATAATGATAGGGATTTTGTAACCTTCTTCCAGCAGTCCTGGTTTTTGTTCGGTGACAACGTTGATTTGCTCCACCTCACCGATGGGGAGCCCCCGGTATTCAACTGGCGCACCGACTTTCAGCCCTCTTACAGAATCTTCTATCATTAATGCAAATCGCGCTTTGTGTTTGTAGCGGCGGGCATTGGCATCTGTCTGACTGGCATGAATGTCAAAATAAGCCCGTTGCTGGATGGTGTCACCCTGAGACAAGCCTTCAGGGATACCAAAGGTGACGCCGTTGGTTAGTAAGGTTTCTACTGTACCTGTGTGAATCATCAGCCCTTCGGCGCCCAGCTCTAATCTGACCCCACTGGTATCCCAAAATCGGGTGTTGGAAGTGATGAGTTGATTGTAGGGGGCCTCTATAAAGGCATTGTAATAGACAACACGCTCCTCCAGATTGAAATAAATATCTTCTATCTGCCCCACCTGCAGACCTTTGTAGATAATGGGATCGCCTTCTTTATAGGCAAATTCATCATCACTGTTTAGGGTTACATGAAGCCCGGGCGTGCCTGCTGGTGTCACCGGAGGATCTTCAAGGCCTTCAAAGGTAAATTGCTCTTTGCCCGACATACCTGGCGTTAGCTCTATAAATGGCCCCGATAATATGGTGCTCAATCCGGATACGCCGGACAATGTTATTCGCGGCGTAACTATCCAAAGATTGGTATCTTCCCTTAACAGGTGCGTTTCATCCTGATTGATTCGGGCGGTAACCACTACGCCGGGGCTGTTTTTTCGCAACTGGATGGCTGTTACGGTACCAATATCGACATGCCGGGTTTTTATTCTGGTTTTACCAGGCTCAAGCCCTTCAGCGGAGCTAAAGTAAATGGTGATCTCTTGTCCGCGGTTGCTGATCTGATAATAAACCAGCCAGGCCCCGATAAATATTGCGACAATAGGCAATAACCATAATTTGGAAATATTGTGCAGCTCTTCAGCGTGGGCTTCGTGAATGACTTCTTGTTTGTTGTTGTCTGTCATCGTGAGTCTGTTTTCCATAGTAACTTAGAGTCAAAACTGTGTGCTGCGAACATAGTCACTATGACAACACCTGAAAAGGCGAGAGCCGCAGGACCGGGATAAATGGACATGGTACCTCCTAACTGGACCAGGCTAACCAGAATTGCCACCACAAAAACGTCCACCATAGACCATTTGCCAATTAACTCTGTCAGTCTGTACCAACTCATCTTCTGCTCAGGTTTTGTGATGATGCCGTGCTGCACCGTCGCATTTAGCCAGCATAATATAAGTAACTTGGCCACCGGCACGACTACACTGGCGGTGAAAATGATAATTGCAACCGGGTAAGAGCCTGACTCCCACAACAAATAAACGCCTCCCAGGATCGTAGATAATTCTGATTGTCCTAAAAATTGTGTTTTCATTATCGGCCACAGGTTGGCCGGAATGTACAACAGGCAGGCAACTATGAGCAGGCCCCAGGTTTGATTGATGCTTTTCTGACGGCTTTTGTGGCGGGGTTTTATCAAAGCCTGAGTGATAGCGCGAAACTCATGTTCATCGAGATGAACCACCGTAAGGGTGCTGAAGCCCACAAAAGCACAAAACGTGAAAAAGGAAGGACCAAAAGAGACATCCGCCAATGATATTATTTTTACCAGACTGACCAATACGCTGATCAAGAATATTTCTGCCATGCTCCAGGGGAGTAGCTGAAACACCATGTGAGTCAGGCGGCGATGATAGGGTTGTCGTTTATTGAGCAGCACAGACATCGACAAATAAAACACCGTGCCCAGCACAATGGCCGGAATAAACAAAATAAAAAATGACTCAATGATGGCCAAAATCAAATATTGATTGCTGACCAACACAGCTAAACCGGACGGAATAGAAATGGATTGTGTTTTCCCGGCCGCGGAAAATGAAATGAATTCAAAAGGGAGGCTAAGCAACAGAAACAGCATTGAGGTCAGGGAGAACAGAGCGACTTTCTGCACCGCATTAGTACGTTTAGCGGTCAACAAATAGCGGCACTGAGGACAGATAACCCTGTGCTTTGGCGGCAGCATTTCAATGCGAACATTGGCTGCACATTCGTGACAATGAATAGTGTGAGCTTGGTTGTCCATTGCGCCGGATGATTGAAGCTTTATCCTGAGTGTGCATTAAATCTCCCGTGCCTGCAAACTGCAAATATCTGACCTGCAACAAAAAAGCCGACACAGGGTCGGCTTTTTCACACTGATATTACACGGTTAGGGGACAGTTACAATCTTGCAGCCATTGGTGGCTCCGACCGTTTCCATCGCATCGCCATAGGTCATGATGAATTGATCACCTGACTCCACCAGACCTTTCTCCAGCAGGCAGGCAATTACATCATTCTTCAATTCACCCGGTGCACTGTGACTGGAATCAAAATACACAGGCTTGACACCCCGGAATAACGCCATTTCATTGAGTGAGTGCTCGTGACGTGATAACCCGTAAATTGGCAGATAGCTGGTAATACGTGACATCAATTTGGCAGTATTACCACTTTCTGTCAGTGCCACGATGGCTTTAATACTCTTCAGGTGATTGGCAGCATACACTGCGGACAACGCCGTGGTTTCGCTGATGGTGGTAAACTCTTCAGTAACACGATGCTTGGAGATTTTAACGCTGGGATGGGTTTCTGCACCTTCACAGACGCGAGCCATGGCCTGAACGGTTTCAATTGGATAATCGCCCGCTGCTGTTTCTGCAGACAGCATTACCGCATCTGTGCCGTCCAATACCGCATTCGCAACATCCATGACTTCTGCCCGTGTTGGCATAGGGCTGGTGATCATTGACTCCATCATTTGCGTCGCGGTGATCACCACTTTGTTTAGCTGACGCGAACGGGAGATCAGCTTTTTCTGTACACCGACTAATTCGGCATCGCCAATTTCAACCCCTAAATCGCCGCGTGCCACCATAACTGCGTCACTGGCCGCAATTATGTCATCCATTGCCTCGTCGGTTGCAACGGCCTCGGCGCGCTCAACCTTGGAGCAAATTTTAGCGTGACAGCCTGCTGCCACTGCCAGTTCTCTGGCGTAATTCAAATCGGCACCTGAACGCGGAAAAGACACGGCCAGATAATCAACATTCATCTTCGCGGCGGTTTTGATGTCTTCCTTATCTTTTTCGGTTAACGCGTCAGCCGATAATCCTCCGCCCTGGCGATTAATCCCTTTATTGTTGGATAGTTTGCCGCCAACCGTTACTTCAGTGCGTACTTTAGCGCCTTCAACAGCGGTGACTTTTAGCTGAATTCTGCCGTCATCCAGTAGCAAAATATCACCGGGACCAACATCGTTAGGTAACTCTTTGTAATCAATACCAACTTCTGTTTGTGTACCGGTTTCCCGATCTAATTCAGCATCCAGTGTAAAGGCATCACCAACGGCTAATTGAATCGGCCCGTCTTTGAATTTTGCCACGCGAATTTTGGGACCTTGCAGATCTCCCAGGATTGCCACGTATTTTCCTAAGCGTTTCGCGGCATTTCTGACTTTCTGAGCGCGCTTGATGTGATCTTCCGCTGTGCCGTGAGAGAAGTTCATCCGGACAACATTTGCGCCCGCGGCAATAACCGCTTCAATACGTTCGTCAGTATCGGTGGCGGGACCGAGAGTAGCCACAATTTTGGTTCGTCTTAACATCTTTTTCTGCTCGCTTAGGTGGATATGAAGAGGGTCAGGCGCCTAAAAAAAGCACCTGAGTATCCAGTTTTGTAATTTTATTACAAAATACTAGTCTAAAATGAAGGGTTTGTGAAACTCATCTGAAATAAATTGAGATTTTTCCGCAAGTCATCGGATGAGTTGTCACGCGAAATGCTGACTTATTCAGCTATCGCTTGTCATAACGCGAGTCGCGCAATGAGTCTTTGACCCGTTTCAGATTTTCTCTGAATTTTGAGCCGCGACGCAGGGTAAAGCCCGTGGCCAGAATATCAATAAGCGTTAACTGCGCAATACGCGATGCCATTGGCATGTACATATCAGTATCTTCCGGGACTTCCAGAGACAACACCAGGCTGCACTCATTGGCCAGTGGGCTATTGACTGCGGTAACGCCCACAACCGTGGCGTCATTGGCTTTGGCCAACTGCGCCAGTTCAACCAGGCTTTTGGTGCGACCAGTGTGAGAGATAAGAACAACCACATCACCTTCACTGCAGTTCATGCAGCTCATGCGTTGCATTAAAATATCTTCAAAATAAATAACCGGGACATTAAAACGGAAGAATTTGTTAAGTGCATCGTGGGCAACAGACGCAGAGGCGCCCAAACCAAAAAACGAGATTTTCTTGGCCTGGGTCAACAGATCAACAACGCGATTGATTGCCTGTATATCGACAGACTGGCGGGCAACTTCCAACGCTGCCATCGTAGATTCGAAAATCTTTTTGGAATATTCTTCGGGAGTGTCATGTTCTTCCACATGCCGGTTGACATACGGCGTGCCGTTCGCCAGGCTTTGTGCCAGGTGCAGCTTAAAGTCCGGATAGCCCTTGGTATCTAACCTGCGACAAAAGCGGTTCACCGTGGGTTCGCTCACGTCTGACATCTTGGCCAGCGTAGCAATACTGGAGTGGATCGCGGTTTGTGGATTAGCCAGGATGATTTCAGCTACCTTGCGTTCAGACTTGCTGAAAGCCCCTTTTTGTTGAGCAATCTTTTCTAGAATATTCATGCGCTCTCGAAATAATTAATTATACTTGTTGTTTACTGCGTTTTTCGGCTGTAATTCTTTGACATGAAAATGTCACATAATTACAAACTAAGGCTGACATTAAATGAACGCTTCGTCAAAATTATATGCATTTAGTTGTAAATTTACTACAAATATAGTTTACTGTCGCCATGTGGCTGGGGTAAACGTGTTAAAATATAGTAAAATTACAGCACGTATCTGTACCTAACTGATTTTACTACAAAAGGTTAATTCTATGGCGCCTAATAAAGTAATTGAGCCTTGTGATTTTGTATTGTTTGGAACCAAAGGTGATTTGGCTCGTCGAAAATTACTGCCTTCCTTATATGAGCTTGAAAAGGCCAATTTGATTCACGAGCACACCAAGATCATCGGTGTGGCTCGCTACGAAGTTTCCCAAGACGAATATGTTGAACTGGTAAAAGCCAATATTGAAAAATTTACCGGTAATACCCTTTGCAATGATACCTGGAAAAGATTTAGTGCAAAATTAGAGTATGTACAAATCGACATGCAGGACTACGAAAGCTATTCCCTGTTGCAGGGCTGTATCGATGCTTCCCGCACTATGGTCTGTTACCTGGCTACGCCGCCTTCAATTTACGGTGATATCTGTAAAGGCATGAATGCCGCAGGTCTTATTGATCCCAGTGTCAGAGTGGTGCTGGAAAAACCCATTGGTCATGACCTGGAAACCTCCAAGGTGATCAACAATCAGGTGGCTGAGTTCTTTAAAGAAAGTCAGATCTATCGCATCGACCATTACCTGGGCAAAGAAACTGTACTGAACCTGATGGCACTGCGTTTTGCCAATTCGATTTTTGCAACCAACTGGGATCACAATTGTGTTGATCACGTACAGATCACGGTGGCTGAATCGGTGGGTATTGAAGGACGCTGGGGCTATTTCGACGATGCAGGACAAATGCGGGACATGGTACAAAACCATCTTCTGCAGATTCTGACGTTGATCGCAATGGAGCCGCCCGCCAGTCTTGACGCCAACAGCGTACGGGATGAAAAGCTAAAAGTCTTAAAGTCTTTGCGTCCGATTAATGCCTCTAATATTCGCGAAAACACAGTGCGCGGCCAGTACACCAGCGGCTTTGTCCGTGGCGAAGAAGTCCCTGGTTATCTGGAAGAAGAGGGCGCTAACACCGAAAGCGAAACAGAGTCCTTTGTGGCCTTAAAAGTCGAACTGGACAACTGGCGCTGGGCAGGCGTTCCTTTTTATCTGCGTACCGGTAAACGCATGCCGCGCAAAGTCAGTGAAATTGTGATCTACTTTAAGCCTCAGCCTCACAACTTGTTTAAAGACAGTTTTAATCAACTGCCGCCAAACAAGCTGACAATTCGTCTGCAACCCGATGAAGGGGTTGAAATCACCGTAATGAACAAAGTGCCTGGCTTAACCAGTTCAGGCTCGATGAATCTGCAAAAGTCTAAACTCAACCTGAGCTTCTCTGAAGCGTTTGATACCAAGCGCATTCCTGACGCTTACGAAAAGCTGTTGCTGGAAGTCTTACTGGGTGACCAGTCACTGTTTGTGCGCCGGGACGAAGTGGAAGAAGCCTGGAAATGGGTAGACAGCATTCTGGAAGCCTGGAATAAGAGCAACGAAAAACCAGAGCCTTACCAGGCCGGAACATGGGGACCGGTGGCGTCTATCGCGTTGTTGGCGCGTGAGGACCGCGCCTGGTACGAGAGCAAGATAACCAAGAAGTAGATCGGTTGGTGACGAGGGGTATATGAAACAAACACTTTACAGAAACGCTGAAGAATTAACGGCCCATTTTGCCGGTAAAATCACCGCAATTTTAGATGATGCGATTCAGCGTAAGGGGCAAGCGAGCATACTGGTTTCCGGTGGCCGCACGCCATTACCTTTGTTCAAAGCGTTGTCACAATCGGACATTGACTGGTCTAAAGTAGTGATCAGTCTGGCGGATGAGCGTTGGGTTGCTGCGGAGGATGATGCCAGCAACGAAAAACTGGTCAGAGCCAATCTATTGCAGGACAAGGCTGCATCAGCCACCTTTATCAGTATGAAAACTGCCCATGAAGATGCTGCCGACGCCGTTGTTGAACTGGAATCGCGCTATGCAGCAATGAGTTGGCCGGTAGACGTTCTTATCCTGGGAATGGGGGAGGATGGTCATACTGCGTCATTATTCCCTTGTTCTGAGCAAATTCAGGAAGGGCTTAAAACCGAAGCGAAATTGCTGGCGGTGCAACCCACTACAGCACCACATCAACGCATGTCTTTTTCACTCAGCGCTCTATTGCAGAGTGAAAATATCTTTTTACACCTGACTGGCGAGAGCAAAAAAGCTGTAATTGAGCAGGCTCTGGCTGGTGATAATGCACTAGAAATGCCCATTCGAGCGGTAATTCAAAATTCCGACATCGAATTAGTATGGGCTCCATAGGAGGAATTCATGAATACCCTTATTCAGGAAGTAACTCAGAGAATCGAAGAGCGTAGCAAAAAAACGCGCGCTGCTTATTTGAAGAAAATTTCTGATGCCAGAGAGCAAGGCCCTCACCGTGGCGTGTTGTCCTGTGGTAACCTGGCGCATGGTTTTGCGGCCTGTAGCAAAGAAGAAAAAGCCGACTTAACCAGCATGTTGAAGGCCAACATCGCTATTGTATCTTCATACAATGACATGTTGTCTGCCCATCAGCCGTATGAAGAATACCCTCAAAGAATTAAAGAAGCCGTGCGCAAAGTGGGCAGTGTTGCTCAGTTTGCTGGTGGCGTACCGGCCATGTGCGATGGGGTAACCCAGGGGACGCCGGGCATGGATTTGAGTTTGATGAGCCGTGACGTCATTGCTCAGGCAACCGCCATTTCGCTTTCGCACAACATGTTCGACGGCGCATTAATGCTGGGTATATGTGACAAAATTGTCCCGGGATTGCTTATCGGTTCATTGGCATTTGGGCACTTACCCACGGTATTTGTGCCTGCCGGACCTATGCCTTCTGGTTTACCAAATAAAGAAAAAGCGCGAATTCGCCAGTTGTTTGCCGAGGGTAAAGTAGGGCGCGATGAACTGTTAAAAGCCGAATCTGAGTCCTATCATTCTGCGGGAACCTGTACCTTTTACGGCACGGCCAATAGCAATCAGTTGGTGGTGGAAATGATGGGCTTGCACTTACCGGGTTCTTCGTTTGTTAATCCGGGTACTGAGTTACGCGATGCCCTGACCGAAGCTGCAGCAGTGCAGGTAACCCGACTCACCGATCTGGGGGATAACTACCTGCCGATCGGCGAGATTGTTGACGCCAAATCTATTGTTAATGGTCTGGTGGGCCTGTTGTCAACGGGCGGTTCAACAAACCACACCATGCACCTGGTGGCGGTAGCAAGAGCGGCGGGTTATATCATTAACTGGGATGACTTCTCTGATATTTCCAATGCGGTGCCATTATTGACTCGCATTTATCCCAACGGTTCTGCCGATATCAACCACTTTACTGCTGCCGGTGGTATGTCGTTGTTGTTTAAAGAATTATTAGACGCCGGTTTACTGCATAATGATGTTAAGACTATCTGTGGTAACAGTTTAGACAAGTATCGAATGGAACCCAGAATCCTGGATGGTGAACTGACCTGGGTGGAAGGTCCGACACAGTCCATGGACAAAGAGGTTGTTGCTTCGGTGGCTGTGCCCTTTAAGCCTGATGGTGGTTTAACGGTACTTAACGGTAACCTGGGCCGTGCAGTCATTAAAAACTCGGCCATGAGAGCCGGTTCTGAACATATCAAAGCACCCGCTGTGGTGTTTGAAGATCAGTTTGAATTAGATGCCGCCTTTAAAGCCGGTGAACTGAATAAAGATTGTGTGGTTGTGGTGAGATTCCAGGGACCAAAGGCGATTGGTATGCCGGAATTACACCGTCTGACACCACCGCTGGGCGTGTTGCAAGACAAGGGCTTCCGCGTTGCTCTGGTCACCGATGGTCGTATGTCGGGTGCGTCCGGAAAAGTACCGGCCGCCATTCACGTGACACCGGAAGCCTGGGACGGAGGTTTAATCGCCAAAGTGCAAAATGACGATGTGGTTGAACTTAATATTGATACCGGTGAGTTAACCTTACATGTCTCAGAAGACGAGTTGGCTCAGCGTGAGGCCAAAACAGCCGACATTGCACATCACCAGATTGGTATGGGGCGCGAGCTGTTCGGCGGTATGAGAACCCACATGAGTAAGGCTGAAGAAGGTGCCTGTTCCTTGTTTATTGAGCAGGAGCAGGGGGAATGACTGCGAGTTTTGTAGCCGATGTCGGCGGCACTAATATCCGTCTGGCTCAGAGCCAAAACGGTAAGCTGACATCCATCAAAAAATACCTGTGTAACGACTACGAAACGATTGCCGACGTGATAAAAGCGTACATGGCTGAGTTTCCGGGGCAGAAATTCGTTGCCGGTTGTATTGGTATCGCCTGTCCGGTTAACAGTGATTTGATCATCATGACTAATCACACCTGGCGCTTTTCCGTTAAGGAGTTGCAGCAGCAACTGGAATTAGACTGGTTGCATGTGATCAATGATTACACGGCTGTAGCGATGTCTTTACCGGTGTTGGACGCTAGCCAAAAAGTTCAGATTGGTCCGGGTGAAGTTAAAGCCAGAGAAAATATTGCGGTATTTGGGCCAGGTACTGGACTGGGTGTTGGTCACCTGGTGCCGGTTTCCGAAGGTTGGCAGTGCCTTGATGGTGAAGGTGGTCACGTAGACCTGCCAATCTATAACAAAGACGATTTGGTGGTTTGGGAATTTCTGCGGGACAAATACGGTTATGCCTCTGCAGAGGAAGCCTTATCAGGGCGAGGACTGGTGCAAATTTATGAAGCCATTGCCCTGAATCGCAAACTGGCGGTTCGTTTTACAGAACCAAAAGAAATCACCGCAAATGCACTGGATGGCAGTTGCAATGTGTGTTTGTCTGCATTGAACCGTTTTTGTGAACTCATGGGGACATTTGCCGGTAATCTGGCATTAAATGTTGCTGCGCATGGCGGAGTTTACATTGCCGGTGGCATTGCACAACGATTTGTGGATTTTCTTAAATCCAGTGATTTTAGAACACGTTTTGAAGCCAAAGGTCGGTTTCAGCAATACGTGGCAGATATTCCAACCTTTGTTATCACAGAGCCTGACCACGGTTTGATCGGCACTGCTGCATATCTGGAACAGAATTTTAAGGGTTAACACTATGAGTAATAATTGGCTCCGCAGCTCTGCGGATGTTTTCGCCCAAGGTCCGGTTGTTCCGGTATTGGTAATCAAAGAACTGGAGTACGCAGTGCCATTGGCAAAAGCGTTGATCGCTGGCGGCATTAAGGTGCTTGAAGTGACATTGCGCACACCGGTTGCTATCGATGTCATCGCAAAAATTGCTCAGGAAGTGCCTGAAGCTGTCATTGGTGCTGGCACAGTAACTAATCGTGAGCAGTTAAAGGCTGTTACCGAAGCGGGTGCGCAGTTTGCTATCAGTCCCGGGTTAACCCCTGATTTGCTGAAAGCGGGTCAGGAGGGGTCTATTGCCTTGATCCCAGGAATAGCCTCCATTTCTGAGTTAATGGTGGGCCTGGATCACGGCTATGATCATTTCAAATTTTTCCCGGCAGAAGCATCGGGCGGCATCAAAGCCATCAAATCCATCAGTGGACCCTTCCCGGATGTGACATTTTGTCCTACCGGTGGCATTAGCCCCAATAACTATCTGGACTATCTGGCGTTATCTAACATCAAGTGTGTTGGTGGCTCCTGGTTGGCGCCGGAAGATGCCATGGAGTCAGGTAACTGGCAGCGCATCACTGAGCTGGCAGCAGAAGCCGTTGCGGGTGCAAAGACAGTCAGCCAAAACTAATTGGCGTCTGGCAACAGAGATCAGAAAACCAGCAGTTTTGCTGGTTTTTTTGCATCTGCAGGTTGCTCATTGGTCAACGGGCACTGACCGTGACTATCAGGTTATCGATATAGCGCCCGGCGGGTTTAAAGTCCACATCAGTAACCTTAACTTTAAACGGAATTGAGCTGGTGGAGAGTGGGTTGTAATTGGTATAGCCTCTTGAAAATCCGCCGGCGGCATCAAAGGTACTGCCATCCATCGTTACCTGATAGGGGATCAGGGCTGAGCTATTTTGATGTTTCAGGCCTCTGTTTTCCGAAGCAACAGAGACGGTGTAATGAACATTGGAGTAGATATCAACATTCCAACTGGCGCTGGAGCCGTTATACAGGTTTCCCAATTCCACATAATAGTAACTGCCTGAGCCTGATACCTTCGAGTTGGTGGGCACACTGACATCCAATACAGAAGGAACTTCAGCTGACACCGTCGCCCACACTTCCGGCGAAATGTGATAGCCGTAATAGGTGGCGACAATACTGGTGATACCTGTGTAATTTCCGGCGATTTGTGCATCAGTACTGCGCAGTTGTGCCCAGACTTTCAGGTTTTTTACCCGATATACCGGCACTGCCCAGGCAATACGCCCGTTTATTGAATACTGCGCAAAATGATTGCGGTGTCTGTCTACCAGGTCTGTTTCCATGTTGTCCTGACCTGAACTTAATACCAGTGACGTGTTGTTATCTGTGTAGAAAAGAATGTGGGTTACACAATCATCTGTTCTGTCTGAGAATCTGACTGTGATTGGGATCGTTTGTTGGTTTCGTCTGTTGGCTCGCCATGACAGTGGATCGGTACTGACAGTAAAGTCCGTCGGGCAGAAGTCATAGTAGTACGAATCCGCCAGGCCGGGTTTAATGCTGAGTGCAAATAACCAGAGCAATACTGTGCCAACCAGCATTGCTTGTTTTAAGGGGAATCTGCCAGTGTTAACGCTCATTCTGATACTTTCTCGCTGTCTTTTAGTTTCACTATTCCCAGTCTAATCAGGCTGATTTCTCCTGCGGTTACTGTTATGTTGGCCTGCCGCTGACCAAACTTAATGATGTATTCACCCACCCCGATACCTTCAACAACAAACCGGCCTTTTCGGTTGGTAAACAAGGTTGCGGAATAATTCTCGCCGGTAATGGTACCTCGTTGCAATGATAACGGGTTGTTGTCCGGATCTTTGACGTAGCCTAATACCGTATATGAAAGATCCGAGCCAATTGTTAACACATGACCGGTATTTGCGCCACCAACGATGTTATAGGTACCAGGCCCCCAGTCGTAACCAAACGGCACATTGAGGGCGTTAATATTAATGATCCCTTCGGTATAACCTGAGCCCACATTTACTAATCCGCCAAGTGCTGAACTGGAAGCGCCTAAACTCAATCCGGTGGGGGATGGGTTGATTTTAATGTCTGCTTTTTGCAGCGTTTTATGGGTTTCGATTACGGCAAAAGGTGTTCTGATATTGCTGCCAACGCCCACTTTACCATCCGCTATACCCAACGAACTGGAAAGGTTAACCCGATAATCGTTGCTGCGGGATAAATTGCTGCGTTGCTGGGTTCTGGCGCTCACATCCAGTCTAAATCTGTTGTGAGTATAGCTTCCTGCCAGGTTAACTGATTCCAGGTCATCGGATTTATTACCCTCCAGACTATACCCCCAGTCGTCCTGATAGTTTCGGTTTATTTTTGCATAACTGGCTCGTAAGTTATTATTCTGACTGCGGTAATCAATCCTTTTTCGCGTGAGGCTGCGGTTGTCAAACGCTGACCAGTTAAAATTGATAAACAGGCTGTCTTCATCCTGAGTGACCAGACTATCATTGTTTTGTCGTTGATACTGGATACTGACTCGCATGTTTTGATACCGCCAGTTCAACTGCGCCGAAATGTTTTCCGAAGTGCGGTTTTGATTGTTCTTAGCCCGTCTGGCATTGATGTTAAAATCCATCTTTTCGGTGATAAACCAACTGTAATTTAGTGACCAGCTTTCATCGTTCAGTGAGGTGGGCGATTCCAGCCAGGGCGATTGGACAAAGTTCTTGCGTTTTTGATAGCTCAATCTGAGATTGGGCACGCCGAAACTGGAACTGCCAAATACCGTGTGTTCTGAATCCAGAGAAATCGCTGAACCCGGTGTATCCTGGTATTCACTGGTTGTCATGCGCAGAGTCAGGTTGCCGTATTGCGTCCCGGTGGTAACTGAACTGCCAATTAGGAAGTTACCTTCGCTGTATAGCGCGTTAATACCGGCGGTCAGCGTATTACTAAGTCCTGCCTCATAAAAACCTGTCATGACTAAAGGATCGAGATAATCATAGCTGAAATCGCGAAATTGACTGGGATATCCCATTTTGAATGCCCAAACGGATAGCCCTTCTTCCAACAATTGGGAGTTAAAAAAAGTGTTAAAGGTAAAAGATTCGCGTTCGCCGTTCGCATATGTTGCCACCACTTCTACGTCATTTTGCCCTGTGCTAAGCGGCAGGTCGTTTAAATCATAGCGGCCCGGGTTTAGTCTGACCTTGGCAACTATGTTGTTATTGACGATGACCTGCACTTCACCGGCCTGTTTCATATAAAACTCTTGAGAATTTGTGGGGCTGATTCGTTTCAATGGTTGTAGTTGTTGGTATGGCGTGGAAATGCTCAGTCCGCCGGCATTGAGGGCAGGCAGGTGGCCTTTGTTAAAACTGGAAATGTCACCCACTTCGATGCGCCTGGGTTTGACAAAGTCATCTTTAAACAGTGTTATCTCGCCGCGATATACTTCGCTGTTGTTATCATCTTTTTCAAAAAATGCGGACCAGTCCAGGTTATAGCCATCGTGCCCGCCGAAATTACTTTGTGCAATCCAGTCAAATGCCAGGGCATCGTTTTCCTGATTGGATTTGTCTATGCGCAGATTAAAATTGTTAAGCACCGACCAGCGGGCCGACGGACTGGGTTTGGCTAAATAATTGCGATTGCCGTAAGTTAACTGATCCACCGCCATAGCCTCTGGCGTTAAGGTCAATTGTACTACCAGATCTTTGGTGTTCAGCGCCAGGCTGATACCACGCTCCGCTAATTCTGCAATAGGAATTTCACCCTGGTAATTATTCAAAAACCGTTTCAGGTCGTCATTGATTAACTCCGCCAGCGGCAGGGCAAGCGCATCCCCTTCGACACTGTGCAGGCTAAAGTTATCTAATACAAAGGTGACTTCACCGATTTTCCGTTCCTGCCATTGAACAGGCAAGCCCATGCTGTACATGGCAGCATGGGCATTTAGGGTCAAAAAAAGCAGTATGAGTAATGCATTACTGCGCATTGTCGGCAGTCACCAAATTGACTTGCGCGGGTAGAGGAGATTCAGCAATGAGTTCTTTAATATTGATGGATAACTTATGTTCCGGCATAAGGAAGGTCACCGGCATATTTTGTTGTAACCACTGCCAGTTCCCGGTCATTTCACCATTGATGTGAATAGTGCTTTGTACCAGATTGACCACTGCATCACCGGTATTGACGATGTTCAGGTAACAGTGCTCTTTGTCTGTACAGTCCAGCGTCTGGAGTAACTGTCCAACAGTGTCAGGTTGAGAGACAAATACCAGCGTCGCAAAGTTAAAAATCATATTAACCTGAGAAGCCTGGCCTTGTTGTTCGATAGGGAGCTGTTTAAAAACAATGCGGTAAGACTGGGTTTTTTCAAAATCCGGATCTCCCAGAAATTGTGCTCTGAATACCTGATAGCCATTGGCAGGCACATCAACCTGGGGAGGCAGCACAATAAAGTCTTCTTCAGTTTCGGTGAGTATTTCCTTTTGGTTTTCATCAAAACTGCGCTTGTAAACGACGACTTCAATGGGGACCGGGGTGTCACTGGGGTTGATAACGCGATAGGTGACTGCGGAACGATTTCCGCTGGTGTGAAGCTCTGCCACCATAGGCTGCACCTGATAGGCGAACGCGCTGACGGAGAGGCCTGATAACAGAAAAGAAATTACCCATATAACATGGCGTAAGTGAAGCATGTGTGCACTCCGTTTTTTTTATTTTTATACAGGAAAGCAAAAGTCGGCAGGGCGCCGACTTTTGCTTAAATTGGTATGCACATTTATAACTCAAAATGGGGATTGAGTCACCTGCTACCTTAGTTGTAGGATACGGTGACCGTGATGGTATCTGAATATGAACCCTCGTATTCGAAACCGGATACCTGTGGTCTGATTGACACTGTTTTAGCGACAGAGTCACCTTTGACATCACTCCCCGAGCTTTGATTAACTTCCTGGTCGGAAGTCAGGCTTAAACCAGTCGCCGTATCGGAAATATCTAACAGGTAGCCAATGTCTTTGCCGCTGTGGGTATCATTTTTTAGTACACCACCATTCGCCGATGAATAGGTAGTATTGGCGGTACCTTGCCCGGTGTTACACCAGATTTCGACGCTGGCAACATCCTGTGAATTCGTGGAGGCCAGATCCAGACTGGTAGCACCATTTGCCTGAGTTCTGTTCACCTTACATTCCGGGAGAATTTCTCCACCGATATCAAACGAGGTTTGTTCAGTGTCGTCTACTGAAATGGTGGCAGCAACGTTCAGTGATGTAGCCAGTGTGGCAAAAGCAATTGTTTTAATAAAAGTGTTCATTTGTATTCCCCTAAAATTCTGTTAACTAATTTTGTTTTGATTCTGTTGGTTTATTCGTAAGAAACGGTAACTTCGATGGTGTCAGTGTATGTTCCGGCGTATTCAAATCCGGTAACTAAAGGTTTTACTGAAACCGAACGGGTTGCTTCTGCACCGTCCACACCTTTACCCGAAACCTGATTGACGGTTTGGTCTCTGGTTAGCGATAAATCATTGGCGGTGCCGGAGATATCAATAGAGTAGGCGATTTTCTTTCCTTCCTGGCTGACCATGTAGCCACCATTGATCGAAGAATAAGTCGTTTTGGCTGTTCCTTGTCCGGTATTACACCACAAGGAAATAGAAGCTGTTCTTTGCGCTTCGGCTGATGACAGGTCCAGCGCGGTTGCTGTGGTCGCTGCATTATTAGTGACTTTACATTCAGGTAAAATCTCGCCACCGATATCAAATGAGGTTTGCTCGGTATCATCTACGGAAATTGTGGCATTGGCATTGGCATTTAAAGCAGTAAAAGCAGCGATAGCGATAAGTGTTTTGTTGATAGTTTTCATTGTATGGCCTCTCAAGCATTCGGTTAATTTTGTTTTTGGGGATTTCCCCGTTTGATTAACTCATTGCAGGAGTGGTGCCAACTTTTTTAAATGATGCTGTGGATTTCTCGAAAATCAATTCGCGCCCAAATAAAAGATATAAAAAACAATACGTTAACTGTTAAATTTATAACGTAATTTTTTGAAATTATTTTGAATGGCTCTAAATTTGTGGTGCGAAGCGCAGATCGGCTCGACTTGGCGAGCAAAAATTTGACGCACGTTTACCGGCACAACAGACAATATTCCAGCTGTCATATTTTTGGCAGTCAAAAACATGACACTGCTATCGCATTGCCATTGGCATACACAAATTTGACTGTCGTTTGTATCGTCGTATGTTTATAACCCGGCGCAGGGCACCCTATATTTTAAAATTACCGATAGGCAGTTTCCTTGTTTGATTCGGACGCAACCAAACAAGATTGGGGGAGCAGAAGCAGAACTGTTTAGTTATAGGATACGGTAACGGCTATTGTATCGCTGTACGAACCGCTGTTTTCAAATCCACTAACCTGAGGAATAATTGCAACATTGCTGGATTGTACTCCACCTTGTACACCGGTACCGCTGGCTTGCTGTACCGTCTGAGGAGAGCTCAACGACAGTGCGCTGGCATTGTCACCGACATTAATATTGTAAGCGATTTGGTTGCCAGACTCGTTGACGAGATAACCATTGTTTGCTGAAGAATAAGTGGTATCCGCTGAGTTTTGTCCGGTGTTACACCAGACTGAAATGGTAGCGGCACTTTGCGCAGAAGCATTGCTTAAGTCTAAACTCGCAGCCTGTTCCGTTGTGGCGTTGGCTACTTTACACTCTGCTGCAATAGAGCCACCAATATCAAACGACGTTTGCTCTGTTGCGTCGAGCGACATTTGGGCTGATGCGTTTATCGCTAAACCGGATAAACACAGCACAGCAGCAAGCACTCCTGGTTTCTTCATTGACTTGTCTCTAAAATCGCATCGCATTTATATTGTTGTCAAACAATATAAACGGGACGCTGAGCAACATATCGCGATAAACGCGACCATTGCCTGATACCTTCACACCTTAAAGACTATATCGGCAAAAATTCTGGTTCTCAAGTCACAATTTTGCAAATTTCCTAACTTTAGTTCCGGGTACACTCCTCATCTTGTTTGTTCTCTGTAACATTTGTTATTTCAATATCGGCTTAGGTTGCAGCCAACATTGAAATAACAAAGGCCTCGTCAGAGGCCTTGCAGAATTACTCGTAAGAAACGGTAATGCTGATGGTATCGGAATAGCTACCTTCGTATTCAAATCCGTTAACCTGCGGTCTGATTGACACCGTACGTGCGATTGATGCGCCTTCGATATCTGCGCCAGAACCCTGGGATACAGTTTGCGCGGTAGAAAGGTCAATGCCGGTTTGCGTATCAGAAATATCTAACAGGTAGGCGATATCTTCTCCGGAGTGAGTACCATTTTTCAGTACACCACCGTTAAGCGATTCATAGGTGGTATTAGCAGTGCTTTGCCCGGTGTTACACCAGATTTCAACAGTGGCAACGCCCTGAGCTTCTGTCGATGCCAGGTTCAATGACATGGCGCCAGAAGAGGAAGTGTTGTTGACTTTACACTCGGGTAAAATGGTTCCGCCAATTTCGAATGACGTTTCTGCGGTATCGTCAACCGATATCGCGGCATTGGTGTTTAAAGCTGCAGTCACAGAAAGTAAAGCAACGGTTTTAATAAATTTTTTCATTGTTTTATTCCTAAAGGTTGAAATTGCAGCCCGGCTGTCTCTTGCTCGTTCTCCTAAAAACTGAGAGACCCGTGGATTTCCGTCCTTACCTCGCGATAAGTTTGGCAGGTTTAAAGCGTTCGGGTCTTCCTTAGCAGGTGGTGTGCCAACTTTTAAATTGACACCTAAATCGGTGTGTTGAAACTTCGGGTGTGATATTTAACTGTATGAAATTACTGGATAAAAATGGGTGTCTAATACTTTTGTCCAGGTTGGTTGGTCAAGTTGGCGGCAGGTTTCGAAGCCTAATATTAAGAGTGGGATTTCAATTTTTTGACGGCGTGATTTTGCCGCTTTTACTGTTGCCGGAGGCGAAGGGACGGATAGAGTTTAGGCGCAGTCGATCATGAGATCGACTGCGTTAGCGTATGGCTTTGGCCCGGTGCGATGGAAAGAGGTGATGTTATTGCCGCTTCAACACAGACAAAATGCTGTATTGATTCATCCGGAATGTTATTGATCGTTGTCACTAACGTGGCACCGGGATTCCAAACTACCAGACTGTCATGGCCAGCATTGTCTGTGACGGTGTGAGCGTCTTTATCTTTAATGGTGACCTGGTTTATCTGGGTTTCGTGGATCCGATCCACTTCGCCATCAAAATTGTAATGTGCCGGTGTTTCAAATGTTTCAAAGTTTTTTGTCTTGTCCCGGTATGGTCCTGTTAAGCCGGTCAGGATCACATCATTTAAGTTGTCGACACGAAAATAGGTGTGCAGTGCGCTGGTAACAGTAAAGGTCTGCGTGTCGGTGTTGTGTGTGGTTAGTGACATTGTTAGTTTGTTACCAATAACGATGTTGTACACCAGTGTAGCTGAATAGGGAAAACCTGGCTGATGGTTACAGCTGAACTGCAATTGTATCTCTGTTTCACCGGATGCCAGGCTATTAATATGAGCAATCGTCCACTGGCTGGTGCGGGCAAAACCATGAGCAGGTAGGTCTGCTGAATTGTCGGGAAACTGATTGGAGAACCATGGCCAACATACGGGAGTGCCACCGCGGATTGCTTCGTTGCCTTCGAGGTTAGCCAGAGGACTGAGCCATAAGCGTTCTTTGTTGTCCTGCTTCGGAATAAAAGAAAACACATGAGCGCCAACCAGAGAAATACTGGCTTTTGCGAATTGATTTTCGATATGGATAACTTGATTGTGGGAAAGCGTATCGATTGAGATAGTCTGCATAGTATTTCTGGTTTTAGTAAAGCGGTTGACGGGTAACTGGCGTACCAATAAAAAAGGCGACATATGTCGCCTCAGAGCGTATTGTTCTCTGCAAAGTTTGTACTACAGAGACCAACTGCCTCTATAGTACAGCAGATTAGTGCTGATTACTTCGCGATGTGTGCCGCCAGGTCAAGAACCTTGTTTGAGTAGCCAATTTCGTTGTCGTACCAGGAGACTAATTTAACGAAAGTATCTGTTAGTGCGATACCTGCTTTAGCATCAAATATGGAAGTGCGAACATCTCCGATAAAATCCTGAGAAACCACTTCGTCTTCGGTGTAACCCAAAATACCGGCCAGCTCTCCTTCGGATGCTTCTTTAATCGCTGCACAGATTTGTTCATAACTGGCAGGTTTTGCCAAGTTTACTGTCAGATCTACCACAGATACATCCGGTGTAGGTACTCTGAATGCCATGCCGGTTAACTTACCATTTAACGCAGGGATAACTTTACCGACTGCTTTGGCGGCACCTGTCGATGATGGAATGATGTTTTGATACGCACCACGACCACCACGCCAGTCTTTCATTGACGGGCCATCGACGGTTTTTTGCGTTGCAGTGGCGGCGTGAACTGTCGTCATCAGGCCATCTACAATACCAAACTTATCATTGATAACTTTTGCCAGTGGTGCCAGGCAGTTTGTCGTACAGGAGGCATTGGAAACAATGTCCTGGCCTTCGTATTCTTTGTGATTAACACCCATGACGAACATCGGCGTGGCATCTTTTGAAGGTGCTGACAGTACGACTTTTTTAGCACCGGCTTTGATGTGGGCACGGGCTGTTTCGTCAGTCAGGAACAAACCGGTAGACTCAACAACGACATCTGTATCTAAATCGCCCCAGGCCAGATTGGCAGGATCACGTTCAGCAGTAATGCGAATGGGTTTGCCATTGACGATTAATTGCCCGCCTTCGACTTCAACTGTGCCTTTGAAACGACCATGTGTGGAGTCGTATTTCAGCATGTACGCCATGTATTCAGCGTCTAACAGATCGTTAATACCAACAATCTCTATATCATCTCTTTCACATGCCGCTCTAAAAACAAATCGACCGATGCGGCCAAAGCCATTGATACCTACGTTAATTGCCATGAGTATTCCTCGCGATCTCGGTATAAAATGAAAATAAATTACGGAAATTATGTCTTAATACCGACAATATAGCAAAATAATTTCAATAAATGTTGTTTAATTACAGTTTTTCGTAATGCAAATTTCTTCCAACTGTTTTATTTTAGACTGGTTAAATTGGTCTATTATTTAAAATTTGTTGTCTGAATACGTTTGCAGTCACAGCCGCAGCTGTTTCGGATCGCTAGCGGGTGTTGATAGAATAGCCCACTTAAACGATTTTGATACAAGCTAACGTTTAAACGTTTGGACCATGGTTTTGTGACATCTGATAGATATCGTTGTCGTAAGTACCGCTGAGACCACAATGTCCAGTGTTAGCAATGAATAGGAAGCTAAGCCAGCATGACCCCATCTGTGATTGAAAAATTGGTAGAAATTCGTGGCATTGAGTCGAATTACGTCGACGCCTGGGGGAAACCCGCTACGGTCAGTGAAACCAGTAAAGCCAGACTACTGGAAACCATGGGATATACCGTTTCTGATGAGACGGCTCTGCAAACGGAGTTAAAAGAGTTTGTCGCTAACAACTGGATGCAACCGTTAAATCCGGTGCAGGTAAATCGCGAAGGTGAGCAAGTTGTTTGCGCCCTCCGTTTGCCAATTGAATTGGTCAACGACAGTTATGATCTGCGCTTTGTGTTAGAAGACGGCACGGAACTGCATCAGATACTTATCCCTTCTGATGGTGAGTTGATCAATGTGGCACACATCGACGATATTGAGTTTCAGGAATACATCATTGATATTCAGCACGTATTACCACTGGGCTATCACGATGTACACTTGCTGGGTGATGATGGCGATAAAATTGCCGACATGCGCCAAATCATTGCGCCCAAATCATGTTACAAGCCCGACAATATTGCCGATGGCAATAAAGTGTGGGGGCTAAGTGTTCAATTATATTGTTTACGCAGTGAGAAGAACTGGGGGATTGGAGATTTCACTGATCTGACCTATCTGATTCAGGAAAGCGGTCGTCAGGGAGCGCAATTTGTCGGCCTGAACCCTATTCACGCCTTGTATCCCGCTGATCCCGAAGCTTGCAGTCCTTATGGTCCTTCGTCTCGTCGTTGGCTTAATTTTATCTATATTGATGTCACCAGACTGGATGGGTACAGCAATGAAAGTGTCCAGGCGATAGTGAAAGCGCCTGAATTTCAGGCCGCACTGGAACACGTAAGAAATGTGGATTACGTAGACTATGACGCGGTAGTGAAATTAAAGCTGCAGGTGCTGAAAGCCGTATTTGAAGTTCAGTGGAAAAAGTCACTGAGCAAAAATACCAAACTCAACAAGGCCTTTAAGGGCTTTATTGAAGAAGGCGGTGAAAGTCTTGAAATGTTGGCAACGTACGATGCTATTCAGGAAAAGTTAGCGTCTGAAGGTAAGGCATCGTGGGGCTGGCCGGTTTTTCCTAAGGAATTGAGTGAGTTTCATAAACCGGGTGTTGAAAAGTTTTTTAAAGCCAACAGTAAAACGGTTAAGTTTTATATGTTTTTACAGTGGCAGGCTGCGCTGCAATTAGATGCTGCACAAAACGCCGCGTATCAGTCGGGCATGAGTATCGGCATCTACCGAGACCTGGCCGTAGGCGTCAGTGAGGGCAGTGCTGAAATCTGGGGAAACAGAGATCTGTACATCACAGAAGCCAGTGTTGGTGCGCCACCCGATGTGCTGGGTCCACTGGGACAAAACTGGGGCTTACCGCCTATGGATCCGGAAACCCTGTATCAGCAAAAATACCAGCCAATTATCGACTTGTTTAGTTCTAACATGAAGTCAGCCGGGGCATTAAGAATTGATCACGTTATGGCGTTATTGCGCTTGTGGTGGGTTCCCAAAGGTGAAAATGCGAAAGCAGGCGGCTATGTTTATTACCCGGTTGATGACCTTCTTGGTATTTTGGCGTTGGAAAGCCACCGCAATGAAAACCTGGTGATCGGTGAAGACCTGGGCACGGTTCCGGATGAAATCCGTATTAAACTGGCGGAAAATGGCGTGCATTCCTATCGGGTATTTTTCTTTGAACAGGCAAAAGACGGTGGCTTTTACTCTCCGCATCATTACCCGGTGCAATCAATGTCGACACTGACAACCCACGATATGCCGACGCTGACCGGTTTCTGGCATTGCCTGGATCTGGAAAAGGGCCAGGAGCTGGGGCTTTACCCAAGTGAAGAAATATTACAAGAACTCTACAGCAGTCGACACGATAATAAACAGCAGATATTAGATACGCTGCACGGTCACTTCTCTATCCCTGACTGGATGGGACGTCAGGTAGAGCAGGTGGGTATGGTCAAAGAGCTTAATCACGGCATGCAGTACCACATGGCTAAAGGCAGCAGTGCATTGCTGAGTTTGCAGCTGGAAGATTGGCTGGAAATGGATAAGCCGGTGAACATACCGGGAACATTCAAAGAGTATCCAAACTGGAAGCGTAAATTAACTCGCAATCTGGAGCAAATTTTTTCAGATCCGGTATTAAATAGTCTAGCCTTAGGGTTGACCGAAACCAGAAAGAAGGCGTCAGAACAAAAGTAGTGTGTCGCTAAACTGCCTCCGGCAAACATCATCCACAATGAGCAAAAATGGGTAGATTAATGCAAATAGTAGAAAAGTTAGAAGTCGCCAATTGTGGTTCGCCTTTTGAAATGTTGGGTTTAAAAGAATCTGAAAAAGGCCGAACATTAACAGTATGGAAGCCAGGTGCGAAATCTATCAAGGTGAAGGATTTAAGCACGGGCAAAATACTGGCTGACATGACCCCGGCCAACAAAACCGGGCTGTTCGTTGCAGAATTTGCGCAGCAAGACGATTTTTACTATTCGCTGGATGTCGAAAATGAAGACGGGGGGTTTAATCAAATAGATCCTTACCAGTTTCAGGAGCAGGCCTATCACGCGGTGCATTTTGTTGATCACCAGCCGGAGAACGTCTACAACCAGTTAGGCGCTCAGGTGTTGTCTTTAGACATCGGTCTGGAAAAGCCAGTGCCCGGTACGCGGTTTGCGGTGTATGCGCCCAATGCTTCTTCGGTGGCCCTGGTGGGCGACTTTAACTGGTGGAACGGAGCCACGCATCCCATGCAAAAAACCAGCATGGGGTATTGGGTTTTGTTTGTGCCGGGAGTGCAGGCCGGCGTGAAGTATAAATACCACGTCAAAGACAGCCATGGAAACGGATTGCCACACAAGGCCGATCCGGTCGGGTTTCAGGCAGAACAATACCCCTCTCATGCCTCAGTGGTGTACGATCACCAATCCTATCAATGGCAAGATACAAAATGGATGCAGCGAGAGCAGGGCAGTGTTTACGAAAAGCCCATGAGTGTTTATGAAGTGCATCTGGGGTCCTGGCGCAAAAAGACTGACGAGAACGGCCAGCTTGCCTATCTCTCCTACAAAGAACTGGCAGCCGAATTGATCCCTTATCTAAAAGACATGGGTTACACGCACCTTGAGGTGTTGCCGGTTCACGAACATCCTTTTGATGGTTCCTGGGGGTATCAACCGGTAGGTTTGTTTGCCCCAACCAGTCGTTTTGGCGATCCTGACGACTTCAAATATTTTGTCGATCAGTGCCACCAGAACGATATTTCAGTCATCATTGACTGGGTGCCAGCACACTTTCCGGAAGACGGTCACGGCTTGGCAAGGTTTGATGGTACGCACGTTTATGAATACGAAGATCCGCGCAAGGGCTGGCATCCTGACTGGAATTCCTGCATCTACGATTTTGGTAAAGATACGGTGCGTCAATTTCTGGTGGCCAACGCATTGTATTGGGTTGATAAGTTTCATATCGACGGACTCAGAGTTGATGCGGTAGCGTCAATGTTATATCTGGATTATTCCCGTAACGACGGTGAGTGGATCCCCAATGTTGATGGCGGCAATAAAAATTACGAGGCCATCAGTCTGTTGCAATGGATGAACCGGGAAGTTTACCAGAAACACCCTCATGCCATTACCATCGCAGAAGAGTCCACTTCATTCCCCAAAGTATCTCGTCCAATATATGACGGTGGCCTTGGCTTTGGCTTTAAGTGGAATATGGGCTGGATGCACGATACCTTGCATTATATTGCTAAAGACCCCGCATATCGACGCTACCATCACAATGAAATTACCTTCTCTATGGTTTATGCCTTTGATGAGAATTTTGTATTGCCGATTTCTCACGATGAAGTTGTGCATGGTAAAGGCTCATTGCTGCGCAAGATGCCCGGTGATGAGTGGCAACAGGCGGCGAATATGCGCCTGTATGCCGCGTTTATGTATGCCCATCCGGGTAAGAAGTTAAACTTCATGGGGAACGAGATTGCGCAGTCTGCTGAGTGGAATCACGACAGCTCGATTAACTGGCATCTGTTAGAATTTGATAAACACAAAGGAATTCAAAGCCTGTACCGTGATCTAAATCACTTGTATCAGCAACAACCTGCATTGCATGAACAAGACTGCCATCATGAGGGCTTTGAATGGATAGACCATCACAATTCTGAGCAAAGTATTCTTTCATTTGTCCGAAAATCAAAAGATGGCAAAGAAAAGGTATATATAGTCAGTAACTTTACGCCGATTCCTCGCGAACAATTCCGATTAGGGGTGTTGGACAAGGGCAACTATCAGTTATTGCTGACTTCTGATGATAAAGATTATTGGGGCAGCGGCTTTAACTGTAAAGACAACGTCAAATCTGAAAGCGTCGCCTGGAATGACCGCGAGCAGTCAATTTGTATTAATATACCGCCGTTGGCCACCTTATACATTTTACATAAAGAAAAATAGCTATGGACGAAAAATGGATACTTGAAACCGGTTCGCCGCTGCCGATGGGCGCGACACTGAGTAGCGAAGGGTGTAATTTTTCATTACATGCACCTGACGCAGAAGCTGTCCATTTGTGTTTGTACAACCAGGCTGAACAGCCCATTGCTGAATTACCCTTACCTAAAAAGACCGGTAAGGTATGGCATGGATTGGTAAAAGGCATAAAACCCGGGCAACGTTATGGCTATCGGGTTCATGGTGCGAATATGCCGCAACTGGGGTTGCGCTTCGATCCGCAAAAACTGCTGATTGATCCCTATGCCAAAAGGTTGACCAGACCACTGGTCTGGAACAAAGCTCAGTACGAAGGAGACAGTGCTGAGATGATTCCCAAAGCTGTCGTGTGTGACAACGACTTTAACTGGGATGGTGTTGAAAAACCCCTGTATGGCCCCGACGAAATCATTCTGTATGAAACTCACGTCAAAGGCTTAACACAGCAACACCCTGAGGTTCCCAAAAAATTGCGGGGTACGTATCTGGGCGTTGCCAGTGCACCGGTGATCAAGCACTTGCAGGCCTTAGGGGTAACGGCTGTGCAACTACTACCGGTTATGGCTGCCATGCCTGAACCCTTTATCACCGAAAAAGGGCTGACTAATTACTGGGGTTACAACACCATTAATTATTTTTCTCCTGATAGTCGTTTTGCCATTGAAGACCCGGTCAATGAATTCAAAACTATGGTTAAAACACTTCATCAGGCTGGCATTGAAGTGATTCTGGATGTGGTTTACAACCACACAGCTGAAAGCGGAGATCAGGGGCCTACCTTGTCCTTTAAAGGTATCGATAATTCCGCGTTCTACCTCTTTGAAATGAACGAGCATGGCGCAGTGGATTTTCTGCAATACAGCAATAATTCAGGTTGTGGCAACAGTGTCGATATTTCTCATCCTTATACTATGCGCCTGGTACTGGATTCGTTGCGCTATTGGGTGGAAGAAATGGGCGTGGATGGCTTTCGATTCGACCTGGCGGCCAGTTTGGGCAGAGATCCTCATGAGTTTTCGGCATCTTCGGGATTTTTTAAAGCCCTGCGACAAGATCCCGTGCTGCAACAGGCCAAGTTAATTGCTGAACCATGGGATATTGGTCATGGTGGTTATCGCCTCGGTCACTTCCCCAGCAACTGGCACGAGTGCAATGACAAATACCGTGACAATGTACGCGCGTTCTGGCGCGGTGACAAAGGCCTCACCAGCGAATTCGCCACCCGTTTACTGGGGTCCCGCGACGTCTTTAAAAAGGGACATCGCTCTATACATTCTTCCGTCAATTTTATTAGTTACCACGATGGCTTTACCTTGCATGATCTGGTTACTTTTCGCGAGAAACACAACGAAGCCAACAGGGAACAAAACCGGGATGGTCACGGCCACAATGTATCGGAAAACTATGGTGTCGAAGGGGAAACCCGCAAGCCTGCAATCATCGCAATTCGCGAGCGACAAAAACGCAATTTGTTTACCACTTTATTGTTGTCTCAGGGCATTCCACATTTACTCGGTGGCGACGAACTAAGCCGTACACAGTTGGGCAACAACAATGCCTATTGCCAGGATAACGAAATCAGCTGGTATCACTGGAAGCTGAACGAGCGGAAACAAGACTTTTTACACTTTTGTCAGGCGGTCGTGGCATTGCGTAAGAACAGCGTATTGTTGCGCAATTTAAATTTGGAAGATGATAGTTTTTGCAACCGGCACAATGTGGTCAGTGTGGGTTGGTATCGTCCTGATGGTCGTCGCAAAGTTGAGGATGATTGGCACGACGCTGACAACCAGGCGTTTGCGGTGGAATTACAAGGGGATGACCAGTCAGATGAACACTGGTTATTGCTGTTTAATGCCAGTGATCACGATGTCAGGTTTAGCTTGCCAGAGCTATCTGCAGATATCGCCTGGCGACTCAAACTGGATACCCGCTACAACAAATTACGTGATCTACCGGAAATCTCGGTAACCGGACATTTTCTGCAGTCTGAAAAAAGCATCAGCGTATTTCGTAAACGAAAGAAGTAGGCTTTCGGTGAATTAAACTCACTGACAGGGATTGTTTACAGTTCAAATCGCTATCACTGGCTGCAAAAGACATCAGTAATGGTTATAATACAACGCCATAACACTGCACATTATTAGTACCTTGCCTGTCTTCGGGTAACCGGTACTCCTACTAAGGATTTCTCAGTACATGTCTGATTCACTTTGTAATATCGGCTTTATCGGTTTGGGGGTTATGGGTAAGAACCTCACGCTTAATCTGGCTGACCACGGTTTTAAAATCGCCTGTTTTGATCTGGATAGCAGTAAGATAGATGATCTTATTGCCACCGATAAACATGAAAATCCGCAAGGTGAATCCCGTATAGTGGGTTGTTACTCCTATACTGAGTTATTGCAAAAACTCACTGCACCACACCTTATTATTTTGTCGGTACCGGCTGGTGAACCCGTTGATCACGTTTGTCACCATCTGATAGATGCTGGTATTGAGGCGGATGACATTGTCATTGACACCGGTAACAGCTTGTGGACGGATTCCGTTGAGCGGGAAAAGAAATACAAAGGTAAATTTATCTTCTTCTCGACAGCCGTTTCCGGTGGCGAAGTTGGGGCGCGTTTTGGGCCTTCGCTGATGCCCTCTGGCGATCCTTACGCCTGGACCCGTATCGAACCGGTTTTCACCGCGATCGCCGCAAAAGTGGACCCCGAAACTGGTAAGCCAATGGAATCCCATGTGCCAGGTCAACCGATTCAGGGTGGCGAGCCATGTGCGACTTATATTGGTCCGATTGGCGCTGGTCACTATGTCAAAATGGTACACAATGGCATTGAATATGCCGATATGCAGTTGATTTGCGAAGCATACGATTTAATGAAAACCGGACTGGGTATGACCAGCCTGGAAATTGCCGAAATATTCAGAGAATGGAACAAAGGCATTCTCAACAGTTACCTGATGGAAATTAGTGCCGAAGTTTTATCTAAGATCGACGACGAAACCGGACAGCCTCTGGTGGAGCTGATCATGGATAAAGCGGGACAAAAAGGCACTGGCTTATGGACGGCAGTTAGTGCTCTGCAGGTTGGTGCACCCACGCAAACCATTACTCAGGCGGTATTTGCCAGAAGTTTATCCAGCCTAAAAGCTGAGAGAACACAGGCCGCATCGGTATTGACCGGCCCGGAACCGGCTCCCTTGTCAAATGACGCCAAATCGGCGGCGATTGAGGCATTACGCGATGCCCTGTATTGCTCCAAAATATGCTCTTATGCTCAGGGTTTTCAGTTGATGGCCATGGCAGCGAAAGAGCACGGCTGGAAGCTGGAATTTGCTGAAATCGCAAAAATTTGGCGAGCAGGTTGCATTATTCGTGCTGTTTTTCTGCAGTCGATTACCAACGCCTATGAGCGCGATGATGACTTAGCCAATCTGCTTTTAGATCCTTTTTTCGCTGAGCAGCTTATCAACTTACAGGGGCACTGGCGAAAAACCATTGCTGATGCCACACTGATGGGGATCCCCTGTGCAGCGATGTCTTCGGCATTAAATTATTTTGATTCCTATCGTCGGGAAACCCTACCGGCTAATTTGCTGCAGGGACAACGGGATTATTTTGGCGCGCACACCTATGAACGCGTGGATTGTACGCCCGGTAAAAAGTATCACACAGAATGGAATATGACAGGGCAACCGCAAATAAAGATTAAACGCTAAGCTGAGGTATTATGAAACTGACTGAGCAACAATGGCGAGATAAGCTGACCAACGAGGAGTATCGCGTTTGTCGGGAAAAGGGCACAGAGCGACCTTTTACCGGTGAACTGCTCAATGTCACCGAGCAGGGCGATTATTGTTGTAAGTGTTGTGGCGCGCTGTTGTTCAGTTCAGAGCATAAATTTGATGCCGGCTGTGGCTGGCCATCATTTTTTGAAGAAGCGCAGCAGGGCAATGTGGGTTATCACGAAGACCACAGCCATGGTATGCACCGAATCGAGATTGTGTGTAACAGCTGCGACGCCCACCTTGGGCATGTGTTTCCGGATGGTCCACAACCCACCGGAAAGCGTTATTGCGTGAATTCTGTATCCATGGCATTCAGCGCCAAAGAGTAGCCTGCCATCTGTACAGATATTTATACATTGTGGTTATAATTTAGAAGAAAATTAATTTTTGTAATTCTCTTTCAAAATTACCGGCAACTCAGTGTCAAAATGCATTGCCCGTATGGTATTTAATAGACAAACGGCTTGTGTTCTGGTGCAACAAACTTCCCGGAGCGAATGTCGCTGATATAGTCATCAGCGATGTCTTCCAGGCGGTTGGGACGCTTTCCAACTTGCCGCACCAGGGCCTCGATTTGTGCCAGATCTAAATCTTTAACTCCATATTCCTTGGCGATATAAGCCCATACATATGCTCTGGGAAAGCGTTCCTGCTTTAAGAAAATGGTAGACAGACTGTAGAATATCTCGGGTTCAATGGTATCGCCGGATTCATAGAGTTCCAGGGCGTGGTAGAGAAGATTCACGGTTTTGTCTAAATCCTTTTTAACATAGTATTCTGCTAATTTGACCTGCAGATCCGGTTTCTCTAACTCGCCGGTGTTTTCCAGCGCCAAAAACTGCGTCATTGATTCTTCTTTGCCAAAGCGTGACCAGTGGTAGTGCAGCAGATAAGGGTATTTAGAATCTTTAGTATCCCTTGCTAACTGTGCTAACTGACGTCTGGCAGTGATCACCCCTTTAACCCGGTCGGTTTTCTTTTCTTTGCGCTTAATGTGCTCTATCTGTGCAGCTTTGCCGATACACACTTTGTAATCTTCAAATTGCAACAACAATTGGTACTTAAGTGGGTCAGAGGGGGCCTGTAGATTGGCATAGCGGGTGCGAATGATCTCTGCTTTTTCCTTTCTGCAATGAGCGTCAGTATTAAGATCCTGACACATCTGCGGATAATCGCGGCAGATTTGCGAAATGGTCTTTTCACCAAAAAATGCGTTTTCACAAGCAGTCAGAAAAAAACAAATAGTCAGAAGACAAAGTAAACGCATTGAGCTGGCACCCTTTGGAGAAAACTTACAAACATAAAGCTGGTTTAACCC
Source organism: Planctobacterium sp. R6 (assembly GCF_055755215.1). Lineage (NCBI taxonomy): Bacteria > Pseudomonadati > Pseudomonadota > Gammaproteobacteria > Alteromonadales > Alteromonadaceae > Planctobacterium > Planctobacterium sp. R6. The sequence continues at coordinate 54,403 of NZ_JBVTQY010000004.1, read as the reverse complement.
TGGTTATTGGTCAAACGTGAAAATTTAGCACAATTTTGTGCAAAGCATAGCTTCCCATAAAATAGCCGCCCTTCAAGTGATTAGCAATGTAAAAACCGGAAGAAATCAGCTTTTACGATTCTTTCATGACCATGAGGTAAACAACAAACATGAATCAGCAGTTAGAACAGGCGTTATTAAATAGTTGGCAGGAACGTCAGGAATACGCGGAGCAAATGCTTCCCTTGCTGGGCAAGCTATACCGTAATTTCGCTGTTGAAGTGACCGTTTTTGGGAAGCCATTAATGGGCGCGAGTGTCATTGATATTATCAAAGCGCATCGTAGCGTTCGGTTGCACAAAGAAGAAAAATTAAAAGTCAGATATAGCTTTGCCGTGTTAGAAGCTTTATCAAAAATGACGCTGTCTCCGGCGAAAGTGGATATCGGAAAGCTGGCTTATGGCTTCTATCACGAGGATCGCGCTAACGGTCTGGATATGGAAGCCTACCTGGCCCGGGAACTGGAAGGTGTGGCCGGATGTGTGGACAATCACGCACCACAAGACGTCGTGCTTTACGGTTTTGGTCGTATCGGACGTATCATGGCGCGTTTGCTAATCGAAAGACAGGGCGAGAATAATAAACTGAGATTGCGCGCTATCGTAGTCAGAGGCGGTAAAGACGGCGATCTGGAAAAACGTGCCAGTCTGTTGCGTCGTGACTCGGTACATGGTCCGTTTAACGGCAGTATAACGGTGGATCACGAAAGAAATGCGTTAAAGGCGAATGGCTCATACATTCAGGTGATATATGCCAATAGTCCTGAAGAAGTGGATTATGAGCAATATGGAATTAAAAATGCGCTGGTGGTAGACAACACCGGTGTTTGGCGCGACCGCGACGGACTGTCAAAGCACCTGGCCTCTAAAGGTGTGGCAAAAGTACTGTTAACAGCCCCAGGTAAAGGCGATATCAAAAATATCGTGTATGGGGTTAACCAGGACGATATCGTTGCCTCTGATCAAATAATGTCTGCTGCGTCCTGTACCACAAATGCAATTACGCCGGTGTTAAAGGCGCTGGATGAAAAGTACGGGATCCGCAACGGCCACGTTGAAACGGTACACTCATACACCAACGACCAAAACCTGATTGATAATTTCCACAAGGCAGAACGCCGCGGTCGCAGTGCTTCTCTGAATATGGTTATTACTGAAACCGGTGCAGCTAAAGCCGTGGCTAAGGCCTATCCTAAGTTGGCGGGTAAACTGACTGGCAACGCAATACGGGTACCAACGCCGAACGTTTCGTTGGCGATCCTGAACCTGAACCTGGACAAAGCCACATCAAGAGAAGAAATCAATGAATACCTGAAAGAAGTCTCATTGAACTCTGAACTGCAGGATCAGATTGATTACACCGCATCAACCGAGATTGTCTCTACCGACCTGGTTGGGTCTCGCGCAGCATCTGTAGTGGATTCTCAGGCGACAATCACCTCCGATGATCGCGTTACCCTCTACGTTTGGTATGACAATGAGTTTGGTTATACCTGTCAGGTGGTCAGAGTTGCCCAGAAAATGGCTGGTCTGACATTTGAACACGTGCCAAAGTGGTAGGCGTTAAAACGAGTCTGCGTTAAAATGCGCGAAAGTTGAAATAAAAACCCGGTTTGCCGGGTTTTTTGCTATCTGAGCTTCTGCATTTTAAAAACAGGTGACACTGTGCCACTAAATAAAAAAAAGTTACTCCGCTGGGGATGTGAGCTATCGCTGTTAGTACTCATTGTCGGTGCAGTCATTACCTTGCAAAGCAAGGATATGCTGTCTGCTGATGGTAGCAGCACTGTCCCTGAAGCCCGCCTTGTGAGCCTGAGCGGTGAGGTACTGCCGCTCGCAGAGCGGGGTAAACGTACCCTGATTTATTTTTGGGCGCCATGGTGTCAGATTTGCGCGCTCAGTATTGGCAGTTTACAAAATATCGAACAACAAGATTTGCATGTAGTTACTGTGGCAATGGATTATGATTCTGTTGAATCAGTGGCAGCATTTGTTGCAGAGCACGATGTACAAAATACGGTGTTATTGGGTACGCAAGCGATTAAACAGGACCTGCAAATTCTGGGATATCCCAGTTATTACCTTGTAAACGAACAGCGCAAGATTGTCGCCAAAAGTTATGGCTTAAATACTTCTGTGGGCATAAAAATGAACAACTGGCTTGCACAACTCCGGGAAAGTGCAGAAAAACCCTGATAAGCCCTGTTTTGTTTGGGCTTGGTGGGCTTTTGTGCTAGATTATTCCGCGTTTAAATTCCGGGAATAATAATAATGAGAATAAGCGCCAACTTCGACAGTGGCAACATTAACGTGCTGAAACAGCAGGCAGCCGATGATATCGAGCTGCAAATTCACAAAGATAATAATTCCGATTTTTTCCAGTGGTTCCATTTTTGTCTGGAGTCCACGGCTTTACAGTCCCATGTTATTCGAATCACCAATCTTAAAAACTCTGCTTACCCCGATGCCTGGGAAGGTTATCAGGCCGTCGCTTCATATGACCGCGAAACCTGGTTTCGCGTCGATAGCAGTTTTTCTGATGGCACCTTAACCATTGAATTTACGCCGGAAAATGAATGTACCTGGTTTGCCTACTTCGCGCCTTACAGTTATGACCGCCACCTGGACTTAATCGCCTGGTCTCAGGCTCAGACTGCCTGTCGTGCTGAATTTCTCGGTTACACGCTTGATGGCCGGGACATGACATTGCTGACGGTTGGCAGTGAAGGCGAGGGCAAAAAACGGGTTTGGTTGACGGCCAGACAACACCCGGGTGAATCCATGGCCGAGTGGTTTATCGAAGGATTACTGGAGCGGTTGCTCAACGAAGACGATCCGATGAGTCAGGCGTTGCTGCAGGAATGTGTATTCTACATAGTGCCGAACATGAACCCTGATGGCTCTGTTCGCGGTCATTTGCGCACCAACGCTAACGGTGTAAACCTCAACCGCGTATGGCACGATCCCAAAGAAGCAACCGAACCGGAAGTCTTTCACGTGCTGCAAAAAATGCATCAAACCGGTGTAGACCTGTACCTGGACATACACGGTGATGAAGCCATCCCCTACAATTTTGTTGCAGGGTGTGAGGGGAATCCGGACTATAGCGAGCGCCTTGCCCAACTCGAGGCAAACTTTAGTAAAATTCTGCTTAGCGTAACACCGGAATTCCAAACCACGCACGGTTATGCTAAAGATGCTCCTGGCAAAGCGAATATGACCGTCGCTTCAAACGCAGTATGTAATTATTTTGACTGCCTGGCGCTTACGGTTGAAATGCCATTTAAAGACAATGATAAACTGCCAGATCCTGCCTACGGCTGGAGCCCTGAGCGTAGTAAACGTTTTGGCGAAGATATGCTCACCGCCATTTTCAATATCAAAGAACAATTAAAATAAGAACGGAATAACAAGTAAGAGGGTAAAGCTTTGGAAGCATTAGGAAATTTTTTATTATTGCTGGACAGTTATCTTGGGAGTTCATGGTGGTTCCCATATGTCTTGTTAGGCACCGGTCTGTACTTTACGTTGTATCTGAAGTTTCCTCAGATACGCTATTTCAGACACGCTCTGCGCATTGTCTCCGGTAAGTATGACAAGAAAACCGACGAAGGTGATACCTCTCACTTTCAGGCACTGGCCACGGCGCTCTCCGGTACTGTCGGTACCGGTAATATCAGTGGTGTGGCATTAGCTATCTTTTTAGGTGGCCCTGCGGCACTGTTGTGGATGTGGGTTACGGCATTTTTGGGGATGACCACTAAGTTTGTGGAAGTCACCTTATCTCATAAATACCGTGAAAAAACCGAAGATGGCACCATGGCAGGGGGCCCCATGTATTTCATGGATAAGCGCCTGAACATGAAATGGCTGGCAGTGGGTTTTGCCATTGCTACCGTCGTCAGCTCATTTGGTACCGGCTCATTACCCCAAATTAATGGCATTTCAACCAGTATGGAAGCCACCTTTGGCATCGAACCCATTTTAACCGGTGGGGTATTATCGATTTTACTGGCCTTAGTTATTCTGGGCGGCATTACCCGTATTGCTGCGGTAACATCCAAAATCGTACCTTTTATGGCTGGCCTGTACATCATTGGTGCGCTGGCGGTTATTTTCTACAATATTGAAAATATTGGTCCTTCATTTGTTTCGATTTTTGAATACGCATTTACCGGCTCTGCCGCGGTAGGTGGATTCTTAGGTGCCAGCTTTGCTTATGCCTTCAATCGCGGTGTTAATCGCGGCTTGTTTTCTAACGAAGCTGGTCAGGGCTCAGCGCCGATTGCTCACGCATCAGCTAAAGCACACGAGCCTGTTTCTGAGGGTATGGTATCCATCCTTGAACCTTTCATTGATACCATCCTGATCTGTACGTTAACCGGTTTGGTTATTTTGTCGTCCGGTGTCTGGAATGAAAAGTTCGAGAATCAGTTTGATCGCACTGACATGCTTATTGTGGCAGGCGAATACAAACAAGACGATGATGCCAATAAAGTTGAACTGTACAAATTCTTAAATGACGATGGTGCGCACACCGTTGAACCGTTTAACGGCAAAATTGAAGTGGTTGCCGGCAAAGCACTGGGCAACGATTTCACCATTATCAATGCCCGTTCTATCGCAGAAAATATCAGCTTTAGCCTGAGCAGCAACGATGACCCATTCACGGGAACTCTGAATGTCGTGGATGGTAAGTTGGTGAAAGAAAATATCGTTGTCACCGGCAAGTCATTGATCCATTCGGCAACACTGACAACCAAAGCCTTTACACGGGGATTCTTTGGTGAGTCAGGGCAATACATCGTATCAATTGGTCTCTTATTGTTCGCCTTTTCAACGGCAATTTCATGGTCTTATTATGGCGACCGGGCAATGACTTACCTGATTGGTCCCCGGGCGATAATGCCATACCGCGTATTTTATATAGCCGGATTCTTTTGGGCTTCGTTTTCAGATACAACGTTAATCTGGTATTTGTCTTACGTCGCGATTGTGGTTATGACCTTGCCTAACCTGTTCGGCATCCTTATGTTACGTAAAGAGATGCGTGAAACTGTGGATCAATACTGGCAAGACTTTGAGAAAGAGCAAAACTCAAAATAACAGATAGCGCGGCCACAGCCGCGCTTTTGCTTTAATACTGAGACAGTTTTAACCCGTATAGTTACCTTATCTGAACCAAATTCGGAGTATTATTTTTTAATGTCGATCGTAAACTGTGTGTCCTGCAACAAAAAAATTTCCAGTCGTGCTGAGTCTTGCCCACATTGTGGCTTTTCCACAAGCGGTATGACTCAGGATGATGAGGAACGTAAAAAGCGACACAAACATTTTCTGAAAGTGCAATCCATTAATAATCAGGCTGCGTTAGCGGTACTGCTCTTTGTTGCCGGTTTTGCCTACATGTATTGGGGCGGTGTTAGCCCCAGTGAAAAAGAGTGGTATATTGCAATGAGTGTTTCTGGCATTGGATTTTTTTGGTATATCATCAATCGGATTCGAATGGTGATCGTGAAACGTTCTAAGAGATAGCAACCACGCCATGACTCCCGAAACACTTCTCAGGGCTATGACCCCCGACATTTATGAGCGGCTTCGACAGTCTGTTGAAACCGGAAAATGGTTGGATGGGAAACCATTGTCTGAAGAACAAAAAAACACCTGTATGCAGGCCATCATGATTTACCAATCAAAGGTGCTGGCCAGTAAAGAACACATGACGGTTGACGAAAACGGCGAAATCGTTCACCTGTCAAAACAGGAATTTAAAAAACAATTTAACTCGCAGCGCGATATTGCCCGGTTTAAGCAAGATGATTTTTAGCAAACTTTTTCAACCCAAGTACAAGCACAAGGACCCATTAGTTCGTATTCAGGCTATTGGTACGCTCTCTGCAGAAGAGTCACAGCACAAATCGGTGTTACATGAGCTGGCCTTCAACGACAGTGACAACCGCGTTAGTGTTGCGGCGCTAAATAAGCTCAACAACTTTGATCTTTGGTGGAAAATGATGGAAATCTCCAAAGACGAGCGCCTGGCCAGGCACGCCAGAAGCAAAGTAGAAGACGCGTTATTGGGTAAAAATGACATCGCCATTTCACCGAAGGCGCGCAATGCTTTTATCAAAGAGTGTAAGAATAATTCGCTGCTGGAAACCCTGTTGCAAAAACACGCTATTGAGGAAAGTGACACCGATATATTTTTGAGTGTGCTGAATCGCCTGAATAAAGCGCAGTTAACTCTTCGTACTTTGCTAAACACGCAAAATAAGGCGTTGCAGGAAGCCTTATTTGACAAGGTGTATGATGAAGCTGAATTGGCCAGGATCGTAAAAAAGGCAAAGGACAGCGCGTTGGTTGAACAAGCGCGACAGCGCCTGGAGCGTATTCAGACAGATAAACTAAAGCCCATTCAGTTGGAAAAAGAGGTTAAGTTAACGCTGTCAAAATTACTGGCGCTAGCCGAAGAGTCCGATTTTCAAAAGTTTCAGGATGTCTGGCAGGCACTGCAAAGCGAGTTTCAGGCGCAACAGGCACAGTTTAACCTGTTGGCAACGGAACAGGCGCAATCACTGCTTGGCAAATATCAGGAAATAGAACACAAGTTAAAGAATAAGTCTGGTCGATTGCGTGGTGACTGGGATGTTCAACAGGAACTCGCTCGCACCAGTGCGGCACTGAAATCCGCGTCACAACGATGTGAAAACGTCTTATCTCAGGTGGAAAGTGCGCTGTCCAGTCATGCAGCGGATATAACTCTGGGCGAGCTGGAATCCTTTAACGAACAAATCAGCCAGGCGGAGCAGGACCTGAACGATATGCTGTCAGTACCGCTGACAGATGCAGAGCGACGTGGCATCGAGGATTTAATCAATAAACTGATGACCAGCAGAACCAGTCTGGACTCACTACCGGCATTGCAACAAGCCCTGACACAAGGTGAAGAGGTGCTGCAACAGATTCAAAAACTCAGCCTGCCTGATGATGTCAGCCAGATTGACGCGGCTCAGATGTACCTCAATGAGACGGCTGAACGGTGGCAAGATATAACCACCGGTTTTAAATCTATCTGGCCAAAAGCTTTGCAGCAAAGGTGGTCTGAGAGTCAGAAAGAATGGAAAAAGGCATTGCAGCAATTGCGCAAAGAACTGCAGGAGCAAGTTTCCAGGGTGCGAGGCCGCTTGAATGGTATTGAAAAAGCTATCGCACAGGGCCGGTTTAAAAATGCCATGCGCAATTATGAACAGATTAAACAAGATTATCTGAGCTTGCCGGAAGGGCAGCAAGTCAGGCTGTCCAGACAGTTTGATAAAGTCAAAGAGCAAATTGAAAACCTGCAAGACTGGCAGGCTTATATTGCCACTCCCCGCAAACCTGAGTTATTAAAAGAGATTGAGCAACTGGTACTCAATCCTTTGGACCCGGAAACTCAGGCTGAGCGGGTAAAAGAGCTCAGAAAGGAATGGAATGCCCTGGGTGTCGTGGCCAATGAAACCGATGATGTGCTGAACAATGCATTCAATCTGGCTTGTGAAGAGGCATTTAAACCCTGCCGTGAGTATTACGCCGAGCAGGAGAAACAACGACTGGAAAATCTAGAGGCGAAGCAAAAACTGTTGGCAGAGTTACAGCAAAAGCCTACGGATGACGTTGTTGAACTCAGTAAAGCATTGCGTCAAATGCAAACCCAGTGGAAGCAAGTTGGTGCAGTAGATTACAAGGATCTGGAACCCCTGAATGCGCGCTATCAGCAGGTGGTTAATCCGCTAAAAGATAAAGTGAATCAGTTCTATCAGGACAATGCACAATTAAAACAAAACCTGTTGCAAAAGGCTGAGGCGCTGTTATCGCTGGAGGACTGGAAAGAAGCCACCGAAACCGCAAAGAAAATCCAGCAGCAGTGGAAGCAAATTGAATTTGCCGGGCAACGGCTCGAAAACAAATTATGGTCAGATTTCAGAGCTATCAACGATAAAATCTTTGCTAAACGGGAGAGCGCTGTTAATGAGCAAAATGACGCTGCCCAGGCGCGTTTGACAGAAATAGAGCGAATTTTGCAAGACGCTCAAAAGACCCTGAATGACAGTAGTAACAAAGCAGAAATAGAGCAGTTTTTGAATGACCAGTGGCAGGTGTTGTCTCAGGAAATTCAGTCTCTGCCTCGTAAATTAAATGCGGATGTCTTCAGGTTATCTCAGCAGATAAAATCCGAATTGCAGGAAAAATTACTTTATTTGGGAGACAGTCAACGCACGGCTCAGTATCAGGCTGTATTTGAAGCACTGGCTGCATGGCAACAATCTCAGGTACCAGAGTCTGCCACTGAATTGCCTAACTACTGGCGTCAGGCCTTTCATACGGCCACGCTGGTGGAACATGAGCTCAGCGATTTTAACCGCCATCAGTTGGTGATTTTATTGGAGCTTTTGCAGGATAAAACCTCACCTGACAACGATGAAGCCGAGCGCAAACAGGTGCAATTGCAACTCATGACATTAAAGCTGCAGGAAGGCATCAATCTGGATACGGATGAAATATTGAAAGTATGGATTTCACTGGGGCCGCTGTCCGGGTCTGACGCACAGTTATTACCCCGGCTAAAAACCTTGTTTGGGATCTGACTATCCCTCTGTACACTGTGTCACCAGAGGCTATTCTGGTGACACCTTCGTCTGGATTTGCTGTTCTGTGCAAATTATTCGCTTAATTCACCTTTGATATTGCTGCTCATCTTCTTTCTTGATAATTCGAAGTCCAGGCCAGTACTCAGCAGGAAATGCAACTTCGCCAACGCGGCTTCAGGGGTCATATCCATACCTGACACCACGCCGACTTGTTGTAGCGCTTTGCCTGTTGCATAACCTTCCATATTCACTTTGCCATGCATACATTGAGTGCAATTAACAACCATGATCTGTTTGTCATGGGCCCGTTTGAGTTCCTGCAATATGCCTTCATTTTGCGGGGCATTACCGACGCCGTAGCTCAATAAAATTAAGGCTTTTACCGGTTGCATTAGCGTATTGTGAATAACCTTGTCGCTGATACCCGGATACAGAGTGATAACCCCAACCGGTTGAGGCGCCACAGGCTGTACTTTTAATTCATTGCCCTTCGCCAGAGACACTTTTCCAGCAACTACCTCAATATTGATACCCGCCTGTAACAACACCGGAAAGTTTGGCGAAGTAAATGCATCAAAGCCATCGGCGTCTGTCTTGCGGCTGCGGTTACCTCTGAGCAGTTTATTGTTGAAGAACAGAGATACTTCAGGAATAGGGTAGTTGGCAGCGATATACAGTGCGTTTAACAGATTGGTTTGACCGTCAGAGCGCAGCTCTGCCAGTGGGATCTGTGAACCGGTTACGATGATAGGTTTATCCAGGTTATCCAGCATAAAAGACAGCGCAGAGGCGGTATAGGCCATAGTGTCGGTGCCATGTAAGATAATAAAACCATCAAACTGTTGATAATTTTGCTGGATGTCCTGGGCGATTTGCATCCAGTGTGAAGGGTCCATATCTGAAGAATCGATCAGTGCATCGTATTCATGGATGACAAACTCCGGCATCTCACTGCGATAGAATTCCGGCATCTTTTGAACCGTATCTGCCAAAAAGCCCTTAACCGGGACGTATCCCTTGTTTGAAGGTTGCATACCAATGGTGCCACCGGTATAGGCTACATATATTCTTTTCTTCTGCATTTTTGCAATCTTATGTTTAGGGACGAGGCGCGCAAATTATGCCATTGAAGGCAAGGGGGATAAAGAAGGCAAGGGGATAAAAGTGTTTAGAGGTAAAAACTGCAGAACCAGACAGAAAAATCCGGGCTTCACTGCCCGGTAAAAGAGAATTGATAATACGTTAACCAGTGGTGATATTATCACCAATTCACCTCAAGTTTAAAGCTCTTTTTTTATACAGCGTGAGATTTTTCACAATAAGGATAAAACCTTTCCCTGGTCTTTATCCTGATAAAGGGTTAAGTGTTAATACTCACACATAAAACAAAGCGCATACATGCCTCTGGGATCATTCAGACTGCCCAGTTTGTCATAGTCACTGACCAATTGTTGAACCATATTCATTAAGCGGTGATCACTGTCAACGGTAATTGCTTTGCCCACCAGTGCGGATGCACCGCCAAAAAACTCTTTCCAAAATTGTTCAGACGCGGAAAGTGGGCGTTCAACGTATTGAATGTCGTAACGTTCCATGCTGGCGAGGTTGGCTGCGGATTGCACGGCATCGTTCAGATAACCCAGATTGTCAACCAGCCCCAGGGACTTTGCTGTTTCACCAATCCAAACGCGACCCTGAGCGATTTCATCTACCCGCTCTACAGGCATATCTCTGGCGGTGGATACCAGCTCAATAAATTGCTCGTAACCATGCTCGATACTGCGCTGAAATATATTGCCAATCGCCGGATTTAATGTTCTGGCCGGTGAAAAGGCGCCTGAAAACTCAGTCGTACCCACACCGTCGGTATGGATGCCCAGCCAGCCTAAAGTATCTTCGTAAGTCAGAAACATACCAAATATGCCGATGGAGCCGGTGATAGTCGATGGCGCAGCCCAAATCTCATCCGCGTTGGCAGATATCCAGTAACCTCCGGATGCGGCCATGGAACTCATTGAGGCTACGACAGGTTTGCCGGCTTCTTGCAGCAGTTTGACTTCCTGGCGAATAATTTCTGACGCAAATGCACTGCCTCCCGGCGAATCAACCTGCAATACTACTGCCTTGATATTGTCGTCCAGACGGGCTTGCCGCAATAACCGGGCGGTGCTGTCTCCGCCGATCGTACCCGCTTTTTGATTGCCGTTTAAAATGGTGCCTTTTGCCACCACAATGCCGACCTTATCGGTATCGTTTTTAAGCAGCGGTAAAGGTTTTACAACCTGTAAGTACTTTTCAAAGTCGATATTGGAAAACCCTTTTTTAGAACTGTCTTTACCGACTAATTCCACTAACTCGAGGCGCACTTCTTCGCGGGTTTTTAAGGCATCAACCCAATTGTTTTGCAATGCGTATTGCGCAAAATCACCCCCGGCGTTTTCAAACTTGAGCATAAAATCATTGATCTGCTCATCAAAATTTTCCACGGTAAAACCCCGTGCCTGGGCGATGTCTTGTTTGTATTGTGACCAGAGACTATTTAACCAGGCTTCGTTGGCTTGTTTAGCTTCTTCTGACATGTCATCCCGTAATACTGGTTCAACTGCCGATTTAAAGGTACCAACCCGGAATACGTGAGTCTTGGCTTTTAATTTTTCCAGTGCTGACTTGAAATAGGCCTGATATCGACCAAATCCGTCCAGGAACATGAATCCCATCGGATTGAGGTAAAGGTGATCGGCATGGCTTGCCAGGTAGTATTGCCCTTGAGAATAAAAATCCCCAATGGCGTAGACGGGCTTATCAGCCTGCTTAAAGTCTTCGATGGCCATGGCGATTTGTTTTAACTTGTCCATACCGGCGTTACCCAGGCCGTGCAGATCCAGTACCATCGCTTTGATGCGATTATCCTGTTTAGCATTTTCAATGGTCCACAATACATCTCTGAGCAATACTTCCGGGTTTTCTTCCCGTTGATCAAAGGCTTCCCGCATAAACTCATCAAAAGGATCAACGGTTTGTTTTTGAATAACCACATCACCGTACAAATTCATCACTAATGCGGAATTTTTGGGAACACTGATTTGTTCCTCACCTGACATCAGTGCGTAAACGATAAAACCAACAATCCCTAAAAACACAATATTAAATACCAAATTTCTAAAGAAATTTAATAGTGTCCATATGCCGGTAAAAAAAGATTGAGTCCAACTTCTATCTCTAGACATAATTCTCTCTAATTTAAACAACTGTCTATAATCGTACCTAATGTCAAAACAATAACACAATGTGAAATGTAATTTTTTATGTTGTGAACCTTGTCAGATTAGATACACTGTTTTGAAATACAGGTAAGACCAGTTAGTTATGAATAAAAATCCTCATTACCCTCATTTGTTTGAACCGCTTGATTTGGGGTTCACCACACTTAAAAACCGAACCCTTATGGGATCGATGCACATTGGCCTGGAAGAAGAAAAAGGCGGCCATGAAAAAATGGCGGCGTTTTACGCTGAAAGGGCGGCTGGTGGTGCCGGTTTAATCGTTACCGGTGGTATTGCGCCTAATTATCAGGGATGGGTGATGCCGTTTGCGGCACGCATGACGAAAAAAAGCCACGCCAAAAAACACAAAGTTATTACGCAGGCTGTGCATGACCACGGTGGTAAGATATGTATGCAAATTTTGCATACCGGCAGATATGCCTATCATCCCTTTGCCGTGGCTCCCTCGGCCCTGAAAGCGCCGATAAATCAGTTCAAGCCCAAAGCTTTGTCCTCACGGGGCGTCAGGCAAACTATTAAGGATTACGGCCAAAGTGCACTGATGGCTAAAGAAGCCGGATATGACGGTGTGGAAGTCATGGGCTCTGAGGGTTATCTGATCAATCAGTTTTTATGTCCCAGAACCAACCATCGCGAGGATGAATGGGGAGGTAGCTTCGAGAACAGGGCGCGGTTTGCCGTGGAAACAGTAAAAGCTGTTCGGGAAAGAGTGGGTACCGATTTTATTATTATCTTCCGGTTATCAATGTTGGATTTGGTGGAAGGCGGTAGCAACTGGCAGGAAGTTGTCGCACTGGCAAAAATGATTGAGGCTGCCGGGGCCACCATAATAAATACCGGAATTGGTTGGCACGAAGCCCGGGTACCGACGATTTCCACCTCGGTACCCAGAGCCGCATTTACCTGGGTAACTGAGCGCTTAAAAGGGGAGGTAAGTATTCCGCTTATTACCACCAATCGAATCAACACCCCGGAAGTCGCAGAGCAGATTCTGGCCAGCGGTCAGGCTGATATGGTGTCCATGGCACGCCCCTTTCTGGCGGATTCTGATTTTGTGAATAAAGCCGAAAAAGGTTTGGCGGATCGCATTAACACCTGTATTGCCTGCAATCAGGCCTGCCTGGATCACGTATTTCAGCGCAAACGTGCCTCCTGTCTGGTGAACCCGCGCGCCGGTTATGAAACCGAGTTAAATTTCCCATTAACCAATCACAAGAAAAAGATAGCCGTAGTGGGCGCAGGGCCTGCCGGACTGGCATTTTCATGTTATGCCGCTGAGCGAGGACATGAAGTACACCTGTTTGACAAGGCCGGGGATATCGGTGGCCAGTTTAATTATGCCAAACGCATTCCCGGCAAAGAGGAATTCTACGAAACGTTGCGTTATTTTAAGCACCGCCTGCAAGACGCCGGTGTCAATGTGCATCTCAATAGTTTGCAAACTGCGCAAAGTATAGCCCAGGGGGGCTTTAATGAAGTGGTGTTGGCAACCGGTATTATGCCTCGGCAACTGGATATACCAGGCATAGAAGATGAAAAAGTCATGACCTATCTGGATGTTTTGCGGGACAATAAACCCGTTGGTCGTAAAGTAGCTATTATTGGTGCTGGTGGCATTGGGTTTGACGTAGCAGAATTTATTGCCGAAGAGCACTCTTTAACGGTGGACCCGGAGAAGTGGCTTAAGAACTGGGGAATAGATAAAGACTATAAGGAACGTGGTGCACTCGCTGAACCTACTCACACAGCCAGTGAGCGGGAAATTTATCTGCTGCAGCGCAAAGCCAGTAAAGTGGGCAAAGGGCTGGGTAAAACCACCGGCTGGATACACCGCGCTACGTTGCAGCAAAAAGGCGTGAAAATGATGCCAGGTGTCACCTATGAGCGCATTGATGAGCAGGGACTGCATATCGTGGTTAATGAACAGCCGCAATTGCTGGAAGTGGATAATGTGATTGTTTGTGCCGGACAGGAGCCCTTTAAAGCATTCCATCGGGAACTGACGGAGCTTTCTGACGTGAAAGTCCATATTATTGGCGGTGCTGATGTCGCAGCAGAACTGGATGCCAAGCGCGCTATACGACAAGGCGCAGAATTGGCCGCTGTGATTTAAACCGGGCAGAACACAGAGGGCGATTGCCCTCTGATTGCTATCATATTCCGGAACTCTTTCACAAAATAACCAAATATCTTTGAATAAAATAACTTCACTTGCCAAACTGAGATTATGAATATTTCCCTACGCCAGGTAGGGATAACCGAGCAGGCGAAGATGACATCATTCACAGTTTCAAAAACAGGTTACCTATGTAAATCACGAGCAGTGGTCGCGGCGACTTTACTGGCAGGATTGTTTGCAACACAAGCTCAGGCCAATCGTTTTGGATTGGGCAGTGGCGATAATGCAACCGGCAGAACCGGCATGACATGCGCGCAATCAGGATGTCATATTTCGGGCCAGGATTATCGTTCCTCACTGGCTTTCAGTGGTGAAACAACGGTTTTACCCGGCAGCTTAAACGATATCAGTCTGATTTTAAGTTTTCGTCCGCCCTCGGGAGTGTCGACGCCCGTTGCAGGATTTCAGGCTGAATTGTCCGACAGTGATGCTTCCCTGGTGCCGGGGGAATTACAAAAGAATGATACATTGGGCCGCCTGACCCATTCTTCACCTCAGTTTACATCCGGAAATAGCGCAACATTTAGTTTCCAATGGCAGGCACCTGAAGTGCCTGGCAGTGTGACACTGTATGCCTGCTCTCAACCAGCCAACAATGATTTTTTCCAGACCGGTGATGATGCTTCTCCGGCCTGTATTGAGCAGGTTTTAACTGTGGCGGACGAATCCCCTCAGGAGCCAGGAGAACCCGGTGATTTTGTCCCCTACGATTATGATGGTGATGGCCTGGCGGATGTGGGAGTCAGAAGGCCCTCTACACAATTTCAGTATATTAGTAATTCATCTGACGGCAATACACAGCGCCATCATTTCGGTAAGCAATCGGAAGATATCCCGGTTTCCGGCGATTTTGATGGTGACGGCATTGCAGATGTTGCCGTTAGAAGACCGTCAAACTATTTTTGGTACATTCAGAATAGCTCAGATGATGCCCTGCAACGCATTCAGTTTGGCAAAGATGAAGCAGATATTCCTGTTCCGGCGGATTATGACGGCGATGGTATTACGGATGTCGCGGTTCGCCGGGCTTCCAATCAGATGTGGTATATCCTGAATTCTGGCGACGGTGAAATTCAACGAGTAAATTTTGGTAAACAGGCCGAAGATATTCCTGTTCCGGCGGATTACGACGGTGATGGTATTGATGATATTGCAGTGCGCAGACCTTCTAACTTTACCTGGTATATTTTGCGTTCCAGTGACGGTGAGTTAGAAAGTGTGGTATTCGGCAAAGATGAGGCTGATATCCCGGTTCCCGCGGATTACGATGGCGACGGCAAAGCCGATGTGGCGGTTCGCAGAGCATCTAATCAATTTTTCTATATTCTGAATAGTTCAGACGGTGAATTACAGCGCATCAATTTTGGTAAACAGGCGGAAGACGTGCCAATCGTGGCTGATTACGATGGCGATGGAAAAGCTGATGTGGCTGTGCGCAGGCCGTCAACACAATTTCAGTATGTACTGCGCAGTTCTGATTCCCTGATTGAGCGCATTCAGTTCGGGCGTCAGGCAACGGATGTGCCACTGGCCGCACCGGTATTACAACGAATGCAAATGGTGACAGAGGCCAACGCTGTAAGCGAGCAGGTGGAAAAAGAGCAGGTTGAGTGGTGGGATATGGATCTTATCGCGGTAGAACCAGAATAAAACGAGCGAATCAGGCAGGGACAAGCCATTGTCCTTTGCCTGAAAAGCGTTGTGTGATTAGCACCAGTGTTCGAAAAACTCCTCGCCAACTTCATTGTCTTTTTCGATATTGTCTGCCCCGGGTGTCCCCAGATAAAGAAAACCGACAATCTCGTCCTGTTCTTCCAGAAATAAAGCGCTTTTCAGGTTCTCGTCCTGTGCGTAAGCACCGGTACGCCAGATGCCCTGAAAACCCTGAGCGACAGCCGCCATTTGCATTGAGTTTATGGCACTGGCTGTGGCCGCCACCTGTTCTACCCAAGGCACTTTAGGGTGCTCTTTAAACTGCATAATAGCGATGATCACCATTGGCGCTCTGAGTGGTAATTCCGGCGCCCGTTCAATATCCCGTTCACTCATATCACTGGCAATCGCCGCCTGCTCTAACAAATCCCCCAGCTTTTTACGGCCATTGCCTTCGCAAATGATAAATTTCCAGGGCTTTAATGAGGCATGATCCGGTGCTCTCAGTGCGGCTTTTTTAATGTTTTCCAGTGCTTCACCAGCAGGAGCCGGCTCTTTTAGCCTTGGCTGAGACTGTCGGGTAGTGAGTAGTTCAATAGCGTCCATTGTGAGGATTCCTCCCATGTATTTGGGACCAGTAATGGCTGCTTTATAGCGAATCATTTGACGATTTTCAATGGCTAAGACTATTCTGTTAAGAGAAGTAATGCTGATCTGATTAAATATGCAACGGGAACGGTGTGTCCCCCCAACGTGGTTTAAATATCGGGTGCTTTACCTGTGGCTGAAATATTGAGCTGATCCCGAAAACAATGAATATTATGAAAAAACAAAATCAACAGCGTGGTTTTAGTGGTTTCTTCCTTCGCCACCAAAAAAAGGTCAATCCTAAAAAGCCGGTTGCAAATGTGTTATCTGAATATGCAGAACAGGATTTGGAGCGAATTGCGGTTTTGATAAAGGAGTGGTTAGCGCGGGATGAAAAAGATAAAGCCGGTGTTGCGCCCAGGCGTAAACCGAAGCGATAACGTATCGGGGCAGGGAACCTGCCCCAGATCGCTATTCAGAGAAAGAGTTATGCACCCTCAGACGCAGACATTAAATCAATCTCTGCATCGCTGTTATCTCTCTCAATATACATTTTGATCAGCTCAGCTGGTTTGAAGCCACACGCCATCGACATCGCTAAAAACTGGTTCATGCTTGGTGAACCCACATTCTTTTCCCAGTTTTCATAAGTTTTACGCGTTTTAACGCTGGCAAACTCGGCCATTTGAACGGTTGTTTTACCTGCTCTTAAGCGCATGATGCGCAAATCAGTACCAGTGATAATCATAATAACGATCCTCTTTCGATAAAGTGTAATTTGAATTACCGATTATTTCTTCTCAGCACTGTAATGGTAAAAAATATTTTGTGGGACGAGATTAACATGCCTAAAAAAAACAGCGTAAAATTGTTAAGTGACTGAAATATAGTGAAAAATAGTTTAAAAAAAGTTCAGTGTTAGGGTTTTTACTGGCCTCTGAAGCCCTGTGCCTGTAACCGAATATCGTGTTGTTAGGAATGATAATTTCTCTCATTCGTTTCATTGGTGAGATTAATTGACCTTTTACGCCTGGGTGGAGATTAAAAAGTAGCCAATGTAAATTATACTTTATATGTATATTAACGAAATTTTAATTAATTTTTATTATTTGCATTGAGTGGATTTTATCCCATGGTTCGGGTTAACTGAGTACAATATAATTCGGCTATGTCTTACAAACTTCGGCGCTTTTGTCCCACATATTCGGGTAGCAGTAATGAGGGGAAGTCATGCACCAACAGGTCGGTTAGTTGTCCGGTTTTTAGCAGACAATTAAGCGTGCTCGATAGCTTGCGATTGGTAGGGTTAATTGAGAAGTCTTGGTTGGGGAGCTTTGGAGCCGTATTATCGATTTTACGGCCGTTAGTATGAATCGCAGACTTACCCGGAACAGGTTAGCAAAGTCGTAGCTAACCTGTTTTCTAATATGGCTGAAAAAAAGGCACCGTAATCGGTGCCTCAGTTGTACATGGCCGGATATTAATACTCAGCAGTACCAGGTGTTCTTGGGAAGGGGATCACATCCCGCACGTTCTGCATTCCGGTCACGTAGGCGACCAGTCGTTCAAAACCCAATCCAAAGCCTGCGTGAGGTACAGTACCGTAGCGTCTTAAATCGCGGTACCAGCCGTAATCTTCTTTGTCCAGATCCATTTCTTCCATACGTTGATCCAGAACATCCAGACGCTCTTCACGCTGTGAACCACCAATAATTTCACCAATTCCCGGAGCCAGAACATCCATGGCGGCCACCGTTTTACCATCCGGGTTCATGCGCATATAAAACGCTTTAATGTCTTTGGGGTAGTTTTGCATGATAATAGGCGCACCCACATGTTCTTCTGCCAGATAACGTTCGTGTTCCGATGCCAGGTCAATGCCCCATTCCACAGGGAACTCGAATTGTTTTCCGGATTTTTGCAGGATGTCGATGGCATCGGTGTAATCCATACGAACAAAGTCTTGCCCGATGACTTTTTCCAGACGTGATATCGCTTCTTTGTTGATGCGTTGCGCAAAGAAAGCCATGTCGTCGGCTCGTTCTTCTAACACGGCTTTAAACACGTATTTCAACATATCTTCTGATAGTTGTGCGATATCAGCCAGATCAGCAAATGCGACTTCAGGCTCGATCATCCAGAATTCTGCAAGGTGGCGACTGGTATTGGAATTTTCCGCTCTGAATGTTGGCCCGAATGTATATACTTTGGACAAGGCACAGCAGTAGGTTTCAACGTTAAGTTGGCCTGAAACGGTTAAAAACGCTTCTTTACCAAAAAAATCTTTCGAGTAATCCACGTCACCCTTATCATTTTTAGGCAAATTTAGTGCATCCAGCGTAGACACTCTGAACATCTCACCAGCACCTTCGGTATCACTTGCTGTAATAATTGGCGTGCTGATCCAATAATAGCCGCGTTCGTGAAAGAAGCGGTGAATCGCCTGAGAAAGACAGTTTCTGATACGGGTGACGGCACCAATAACATTGGTTCTGGCGCGAAGGTGAGCATGCTCTCTTAAAAATTCGATACTGTGGCGTTTAGCCGCCATAGGGTAGGTATCCGGATTTTCTACCCAGCCCAAAATTTCAACCTGTTCGGCTTCAATTTCCAGAGCCTGACCTGCACCTTCTGATTCTTTCAGTAATCCTGATACAGATACTGAACATCCTGTGGTTAGTTTTTGAATATCAGCGTAATTATTTAAACTATTTAAGGCGATGACCTGTACCGGGTCAAAGCAGCTGCCATCATGCACTGCAACAAAGGATAAACCTGCTTTGGAATCGCGACGCGTGCGAACCCAGCCTTTTACTACGATTTTGTCTCCTGCTTGGTACTTACCTGACAGTACCTCTGCGACGGCGGCGTGTGCCATTCAAATCTCCACTTATGAATCATGTAGGTCGCGAGTGCGACTTAATTGGTTAATGATGCTGCAGTACAGTTTTAGGCTGTAATGCGTCTGGATACCGTATGTTACTTTTTGTTTCCTGTTAAACAAGCACAATCATAGGAAAAAGTGACATTTTTTATGGAATTGTCGGGTAATTGCGTTAATCGGAGGTTTTTTGCAAAAGAGTATGCTCAGAGCGGCCTATATAATGCGCCACAATTTGTGTCAGTTCACCAGTGTCTTTTAAGGCAGCGATGGCTCGGTTAATTCGACTCAGGAGGTAGCGATGTTCTTTTCTCAGCCTGATGTGTAAATCTCCGGCGGAATGCAGGGTGGCAAATGCGATTTTGGTTCGTGATTGTTCCGCCCAATAGACCGCCGGCAGGTCGCCTAATATTGCGGCCTGTATTCTGCCTTTGCGCAATGCCTGGATGAGTTGAATTTCGGAATTAAAATCAACCCGCTCGAATAAATGATCATTGTTGTACAAGTAGCCGCGAATAGTTCCTATCTTCTGGCCAAAGGTGGCTGATAACGTCGGGTAACGGTGTTGGTTTTCGGGCAAAGTTACAATGTATTCCTTTATTACAATCAAGCCATCACTGAGCACAAATTCCTGAGAAACCTGCTGGCCTGGAAACCAGCTCGGGCTAACCACATCAAAATCCAGCTCGCCGTTGGCTAATGCCAACAGAGTTCTTTTAGGGGGCAGTGACACCGGTAATCCTTTGATGTCTGCATGTTTGAGTATTTTGTCAATTAGCTCTGCAACGATACCGGGCTGTTTTGCATCCGGGATAAAATAAGGATACCAAGCGTTTGAACCAGATATGTCATAACGCAGGGCAGTGGCGTCTGTGGGGCTGTTTACTACTGGAAATGAGCTCAGGGAATAACCCTGGCCTGGAATGAGCCAAAGGAGCAAGAGGAAAATACACCGCATTTGACGCGATGAAAATTGAAGTAACTTCATCTTTTTGTAATCGATTGCATTAATGTTTAATTCAGACTACTTGTCAGACCATAAGGGAAATTATGAAGGATGAGATATCGAAAGCAATGCTACTTTTGTCTGATAAATAAACCTGGTTGCAGTTTGGGTAAGGCCGGATTTGTAATACCCAAAGGCACGGATTGAGACTTTTGCAGCACAGTGTAATGGCGATCTGACTTATTTTCTGCCAGTGTTTTGAATGGGAGGGTTAACCATGGTCGTAGGTTGCACACGTCCTTGCTTTTGCTGAGTAACATGCGCTGTTTCATGGGGCAAATGCCGTTCGCCGCCACGCGCAGTGTGCACTGCGTTGCCTTGCGCATAAGCATGAGCCTGAACACTGGCAGCTTGTGCAGAATGTGTTCGTATTCTGACATTTGACAGATCAGTACCTGCTAAATGTTCAGTACTTGTTCTTAGGTTGTTTGGTAACCCGTTTCTGCCATTTGCCATATTGCTCTCCAACTTTGGGTTATCATAGCACTGTGTTGTAAGCAATGCTATTCAGGCGTTCTGGGACTGTAATGACGTTTTAACCAGGCACTCAATCCATCTAAACCGGGAAATAATACTCGTTCAGTGATATTTGACTGATCTAATTTATCTCTGACTTCCCATTTTATTTCTCTGGGGATAACAATGGCCATGTTGTCGATTTGATGTTTTTCCAGCAGATCATCCAGTAGTAAATGGGCACCTGAAGCAACCGAAAATAAAGCATGTTGATTAACGATACGGGCATCCGTTGAAGGCGGTTCGTAAAATATGAAGAACTCCTCTTTGCTCATCAAGTCAAATTCTTCCAGGTCTTTGACCAGGCTTTCAAGCATTTCCAAAGTGAATACATTACCGCCTTCATTGTCCAGGCAGTCACGCATTTTCCTGGGGAATTGCTTGTAGGAGTCGTGGTAATTAACCTTCCAGATAATGCCATCTTGTTCGGCGTAATCAATATCGGCAGTGGCAAAGTGCAGGGCAACAAGCGGTGAATACGTCCAGTCCAACATCCGGGTGGGCAAACCGTGATGCTGAGCAATAGTCAACCAGTGCCAGATAGCATCTGTGGTATCGAAACTGTCGTGTCCATACTTGCGAAAATTGCGAAGCAGGTGTTTCTCCAGAGTTTGATATTGGCCGCCCAGGCGCATCAGTGAAGTTTTTAAATCAAACTTTTCCGAGGGTTGCCCTCTGAACGCAAAAGGAGAGCGGTATCTGGCTATTTCATCATTCCATGAACCCGCGAACAGTAATTCATGTAAATGTGCCCATGACTCTGCAATTATGGTGTTCATGATTACCGGCTACCTACAGTAAAAAGCCCGGATAAATCCGGGCTTTTGTTGCGTTTAAAGGACTTTCACCAGGGCTTCTGCCAAATCGTCCACATTGCTCAGTGAAATACCGGCAATGTTGACCCGGCTGGAGTCGACAAAGTAAACGGCACTTTCTGCACGCATTTGCTGTACCTGTTCCGGTGAAATACACAGGAAGGAAAACATGCCTTTTTGTTGCGTGACAAAGCCAAAATCCATTGCTGCGCCTTTTTCCTGGAGCTTTTTCACTAACAAAGCGCGCAGATCCTGCATGCGGTTACGCATTTCAGATACTTCAGATTGCCACAGCGCTTTTAACTCCGGGTCATTCAAAATAATATCAACCAGGGCAGCACCCCAGGACGGTGGCATAGAATAGTTGGCACGGGCCACTGACTGAATTTGTGTTTGCAGGTTGCGACGAATTTCATTTGAGGCAGTAACCACACACGCCATACCCGTGCGTTCACGATATAAGCCGAAATTCTTTGAACAAGACGCTGACAAAATCATTTCCGGCAGGTTTTCAGATAACAAACGTATGCCGTAAGCATCTTCGTCCAGGCCGTCGCCAAACCCCTGATACGCCACGTCAATAAAGGGCACAAACCCGGTCTTTTGAGCCGCTTCTAACACTGCCTGCCACTGAGCTTGATTTAAGTCCTGACCGGTAGGATTGTGGCAGCAGCCATGTAGCAACACGATGTCGCCTTTATTGACTTTTAACAGGGTTTCCATCATGGCATCAAAGCGAATACCGCGACTTTCTTTGTCAAAGTAAGGGTATTTTTCGATTTTCAATCCGGCAGTTTCAAAAATAGGGATGTGGTTTGCCCAGGTAGGATCGCTCACCCAAACAGTCGCCTCGGGATTACCTCTGGCGATTAACTCTGCCAACAGGCGCAACGCGCCGGTTCCACCGGGTGACTGCACTGCGGTAATTCTGTCTTCTAAAATAGCTGGGTGGTTTGCACCAAAAAGCAATTCTTTCATGCCGGAAAGAAAACCTGAAACGCCCTGAGGAGCGATATAGGTTTTAGTGGTTTCTGTGTCCAGAAGTATTTGTTGCGCTTTAGCGACGGATTTTAGAATGGGCGTGTTGCCCTGTTCATCTTTATAGACACCAACACCCAAATCAATTTTCTTCGGGTTTTGGTCTTCTTTGTAAGCAGCTGATAGTCCCAAAATTGGGTCCGCAGGCAAGGGCGGTAATACTTCGAACATAATATTCCTCTGTGAATTTCGGTACCGGACCAATGAAAGCATGAATAAGGGCGATATTATGACACTTTGTTATTTATTTACGAGTACTGTTGCGCTGATCAGACTGTAAAAATAAGACTATCATTGAACAAACTGTAATAAGTGTTCTGTTTTGTTGCCAGTTATTTGTCCCTGTGGGTTGAATGTGCGTTCGTGCCACATGGCGTCACCCTGTGTATCGACCCAAAAAAGCGTTGATGTTCGGGTGCCGTAGCCCTCAGATTGAATGAAGATCGACGACAATTGTTTTTCCCACTGCTCCGGAATTCCCGTTTGGGGGAGCAGGTGGTCTGCGGCTTTTTCTTCGTTGCGCAGCAATGCCAGTAAACTTTCCGAATCGACGTACTGTTGTTGCTGACAATAGGTTTTCAATGCCTGTACACCTTTGTTAATTTTGGGCCATGGGCTGTTGAGATTGGCATTGGATAAGCCGTAAAACCCCGGACTTAAAAACTGTAGCGAATCTTCATGGTTATTATACACCGCCAGATCATTCCAATGTCCAAACAGCAGGTTGTAGCCGTTGTAATGATGGCGCTGCTGATGCAGGCGTTGCACATAGTCGGGTCTGAGCTGAGGTTGACTCAGATAATCCAGTACCAATCGCCCCCGGCTATCGGCATCGTCCCGGTTTAAGTGAGGAGCCCGAATGTTGGTCAGCGCGCTGATAAAACCACCTTTGGTAACGCCCATCCAGGTACCGCCCGCTTCTAAATCCTGACCGGCCAGTAAATCCGGAAACTTTTCCCAAAAGTGACTTTCACTGGTTGGACGTTGATAAAACTCATCGCGGTTTGCCGCGATGATCAGTGGATAGTTGGGGTGCTGTTTAACTGCAATGAATAAAATACACATAAGTGGTGGATAACCTAAACAAACGTCGACACTGTCCTGATAGACAGGGTAAAAATCACAAGCATTTCACCTATTGTATTGAGCCCGGTCTAGTTTACAAATTATCATTTATACTATTAGGGCGTGTTGTGCGTTTTGGATTTACCGGTTTATGGCACTCTGTCAGCACCTGTATTTTACCTGGCCAATATCAGAGAGTCTGAGGTGCTTTGAGTATATGTAATAGCAACTCTTAACAGTATTTTAAACGTTTTTATGGTAGCTTCTGATGATTCTCATTATCAGAGCCACAAAGCTCAGTATTT
Organism: Planctobacterium sp. R6; assembly: GCF_055755215.1. Taxonomy (NCBI): domain Bacteria; kingdom Pseudomonadati; phylum Pseudomonadota; class Gammaproteobacteria; order Alteromonadales; family Alteromonadaceae; genus Planctobacterium; species Planctobacterium sp. R6. The sequence goes on along the minus strand of NZ_JBVTQY010000004.1, from coordinate 30,408 downwards.
ATTCAACTTTTTGACGTTACCATGTCCGATATTCTTAAACAAAAAGGGTTTAACACCCGCTTAGTGCACGCCGACAGATTACTGAACGACCCTCAGGATGGTGCTGTGCACCAGGCAACCAATAATTCAGTATTATTTAATTACCCCGATATTCAGGATCTGGTGGATATTTTTCAGGGTAAGGTGGCCGGCCATGCCTATTCAAGACAGTCCTCCGCATCCATTGATGCGCTACAGAACATGATCTCGCAACTGGAAGGCGGCGTTGGCTCGCTGACTTTTGCTTCCGGAATGGCGGCAATTACCACGGCGTTTTTAGCCTTGTTACAACAGGGTGATCATTTAATCATGAGCCAGTTTGTATTTGGCAATACCAGCAGCTTCATTGGCACAATGCGACGCTATGGCATTGAGATTAGCGTAGTGGATGTGACTGATGTTAGCGAAGTTGCACAGGCAATACGTCCCAACACCCGCGCTGTTTACGTAGAAACCATAGCCAATCCGGTCACCCAGGTTGCGGATTTATTACCCATTGGCGAGTTGTGTGAGCAGCACGGGCTGTTATACATGGTAGACAATACCATGACGCCGGCGTACATCTTTGATGCGAAATCAGTGAAAGCATCTTTACTAATGGGATCACTGACCAAATATTACGCTGGCCATGGCCAGGTTCTCGGCGGTGTTGTCGTCGACACCGGCTTGTTCGACTGGGCACAATATGCCGGAATCCAGGACAGTTTCAGATCACTGCCAGTCGCCATGCAGGGTTTGATGCAAATTAAGAAGAAAGGCTTGCGGGATATGGGGGGATGTTTAACCTCTGAATCTGCACATGCTATTTCGATCGGTATGGAAACCCTGGCATTACGTATGGATAAAACCTGTGACAATGCGATGCAACTTGCAAAATACCTGCAAAGTCACCCTAAGGTTGCCAATGTGTATTACCCGGGCCTGGAAGAGCACCCACAACATGTCAAAGCGGCACAATATTTTGCGCAATTTGGTGGAATACTCAGTTTTGATCTGGTTGATTCAGTAGATTGTTTTGCTTTTATGAATAAACTGCAACTGGTGCTAAACGCGACGCATTTGGGAGACACCAGAACACTGGCCATTCCGGTAGCGCACACCATTTATTTTGAAATGGGAGAGAAAGTCAGAGCGGAAATGGGGATCAGTGACAATATGATCCGTCTTTCCATTGGCATTGAAGATATCGCTGATCTTATTGCAGACTTTGAACAAGCCCTGGCATAAAACAATACGCCAATGATGTAGGGGAGGGGAATCCTCCCCAAACACAGCTATGTTAGCCCAGCGTTGACACCACAGAATCATCGTCATAAGACGATTGTGACGGAATATATTTGTCGGCCGCCCAATCATTCTCCCAGCTTTCGCCATCCAGAAGGTAGCGGAATCGGAATTCTTTTCCTGCTTCCAGATCCAGCGTTTGGGTAAAGCCGCCATTTTTTAATTTTTTCATTGGGGCTGCCTGACTGTCCCAGTCATTAAATTCTCCCACCAGTTGCACCGAATCGGCGCTTTGTGCCTCTTCCTGGGTCAATTTGAATGTAACTTTGCAAACGGGTTTTGATTTTAAATATTTTTTAGTGAGTGCCATGCTGTGTATCCTAAGTTAAATTGTAATAAAATTACATATAGTGCTTATTTATACCGCACAAAACTAATATTATCACTGTTATTGTGTAATAAAAGTACTAAAAAGGTGCGAAAGCAACAGTTTACTGTGTGAATTTTGCAATTGTGTTGCCAGCTTTGGACTCTGCATGACTATTTACCTGGGGTCGGACCAGTACTCAGCTATTTTCCTGATCCCGGACCATAGTGAATGGAGCTGGTATCAGGGTCTGTTTCACGAAGAAATCGCGCCTGGTTAGAACACAACGTGTACTGCGAATATCAACAGACTTTACATTAACCAGGCGTAGCTAAATTTAACGAACAGGCTGCGGTCATCTTTTTCTAAATCCGTTAACCTGTCATCCTCATAGGCGTAGTCTGCGTAACCGGCAAAAAATACCGTCTGAGGGTTTATTTTGTAACTGTAAATCAGTTGCGTTGCGATATCCGCATAGGATTCGTCCGGCAAGTCGTCGGCAGCCCGACCCGGTTGGTTGGCGAGATTGTGAGTAATACGTGTATAGATCAGGTTGAGTTTGATGGAGTTTCTGACATCAACATTATACTTTATCCGCACATCTGCCTGATGCGCCGTAAATACTTCTGCTTCATCAGCGTCCAGCTGTTCATACAAATAACGTACTTCTGCTCTCAGGTGCGCATTGATGCTGTATTCAAATGCCGGACGCCAGGTAAAACGGTCTGCCAGACGGTTGTTTGCAAAGTCAATTTGCTTGCCAAATACAAATTCATTTTCCAAAAACAAACCGGCAGCAGGCTGAAAATTGCCGTAAACAAAACAAAAGTTGCGGTTAAACAGCGTGGTATTTCCCGCGATGGCCAGGCTTGATGCATCCTGACGCTTTCCCACGTGTTCATTTGCGATACAACCTATTTCACCAAAAGACTGCATAGGCCCATCAAAGTTAAAAATGACTTCCACTTCTCGTTCAATCACATCACCGGCTTCATTGTGAGTAATGTCCCAGTCGGACCTTAATTCAGAGCTTGTCCACCAGTCACTCTCTTCGCCATACCAGATCAAACCTCCGCCCAACAGTGCTTTGTTGTAATCCGTCCGGCTTTCAAAACCTAAATCGGCTCTGTGATCGCTGCCAATACTGCGAAAATCCGCATACATAAACCAGTCTCTTTCTTCATGGTCGTAGGCTAAATACCACGCGTTATCATTCAGCCCGGTATAATTTTGGGTTCGCAACACCTGTTCATTGGTAATACAGTTGGAAAAACTACATTCAATGTTTGCCTGTCGACAATCTTCCTGTTCACAAAATTCGTTACTGAGCCATTCGGGATACTCAGTGTCACTGACAACGAATTGCGCTTTGATAATATCCTGGGCAGTTATCTTATAGGTTACATCTACAGAGCCCGTGTAGTTGTGGTAATCATCCGAAGTCCGGAAGGTGCCCAGCAAACCAACAGAAAGATCGGCATTGGCATCATAGCGATACCGGACCGCAGCATTGTTACTGTCCTGATTGAGTTCGGCTATGTCTGAGCGCAGATTACCGGGCACCAGAAACGTGGTATTGCTATCGTCTGCCGCGAACAGACCAAAGGTGTGCTTACCCGATTTGCCGGTTAATTTGGCACCGACATCCGGTGCGCCAATATTGCGGGTATATACCATGTCAAACTGGCTATTGAACATATCCTGATTTTCCAGGAAAAAAGGTCGCTTTTCGGGAAAAAACAACGTGAAGTTGTTATTCAGCCCTAATTGTGCAGAGTCGGCCTCTACCTGCGAAAAATCGGGATTGATGGTGGCGTTTAGAAAAATGTCTGAACTGATACTCCATTTTATATCCAGTCCCGGCTCAATATTCGTCTTGCTCTGCCAGTCGGTGAACTGATAACCACCGGCCACGTCTTCGCTCTCTTGCAGTTCCCGGGTTTGCCGGTAACCCAGCGCCAAAGTCGGCACTATCGCCAACGAGTTTCCTTGTTGCATCCCTTCAAATCCCTGAATTTCTTCCATTTGACAGGCCCAGCAATCGTTGTTTCGATCGATTTTCATGCTGGAAATTCGCTGTCGTTCACTTCTGGGGTAAAAACGCAAAAATTCTACGGCCCAGGTTTGTTCTCCCTGACCTGGATTAAAGTTAAAGTTTCGCAGCGGAATGGCCATCTCAACGGTAAAGCCCTCTTCGTGTATTCTGCCTTCTGAATCCCAGAGGCCGTCCCAGGCGTCACTTTCACTATTTCTGATCACGTTTTCTATACTGTCTAACTGGACACCCAGGGGATTAACGAAAAACTGGAAAACCAGGCGATGATCATTATAGGGATCGAGCTTTATGCCAACCAGATCGTCGCGCCAGACTTTGTCGCGATCATTATAAAAGGCCCTGATCGCCTCGGGATTGGGATCATAAGCCTGAAAAGCCACAAACAAGGTATCCCCATTTTCAAAATAACTTACCTCAGTTTGTACTAACGGCGGGGTGTTTTCCTGTGGCCAGGTGATGTTGTTTAAGTGTATTTTTGCGGCATGTTGCCAGGCCGAATCATCCAAAACGCCATCTATTTTAATCGTATCTATAACCTTAGGCACTTTAGGTGGGTTAGCACTGGCACCAACAGAAAATATCAGGCACAACAGCCCCACAAAATGTCGCATTGATTTCCTTAACAGTTCTTAGTCGCTTTATAGCGTAGGTTATTTCTTTTATAAGCAGCAACTTTGATTTCGCTGCAATGGAAAAGCAAAAGCTTAATCGTATATTTGAAGTTGTAAATGCAAAGCGGCATATTTCAGGACAGCAAACCGCATAACCATCTAAACTTATGACATTATGGAGGAAGTTGCTACGCAGAGCAGCAGATACTAAAAACGCTCCAGGAGGAGCGTTTCTTCTTAAACCGGAAAAAAACGTTTAGTAACGTTTTCTCTGACCACCACCATTGTTAGTGCGTGGCTTCGGTGGACGAGCTTCATTCACGACAACAGCTCGACCGCCAACTTCTTTGCCATTCAGGCCTTCAATTGCGCTTTCGCCATCTGCTTTAGATTCAAACTCTACAAATCCAAATCCCTTTGAGCGATTGGTTTCTCTTTCCATAATGATCTTGGCAGATAAAACATTACCGAAAGGAGCAAACGCTTCTTCCAACTCGGCATCAGTCAACCGGTAGGACAAGTTACCAACGTATAATTTCATGATCTCTTCTCTTTGACTGTTGTAGTAATACGCCACAAGGCTCCAACAATCAAAGTCACCTAATGCCGCGAGTGCCGCCTCAATGCTTCACCCAATCCCGTCTCGCAGTCTGATGCAGCTAAGGGTAAAATGCAACACAATTTTTGTTAAATAATTATTAATGCAAAATGACACCTATCCCTTGTACGCTCTGGCTCATAGTATTTTTCGCTGATGTGAGTTCAACAAATTTTTGTGTGAAAATTTGTAATCGGGATGGGTAAATTAAAAAACCTGTTGGAGAAAACGAATTAACACAGGGTTGCTCAAAAAATGTGCCAATTTTAATCGTGTGGGCGAAATTCATCAAACAGCAGCACAAATGACACATTATCGTCATTTTATTCTCTTATTTTTTTAAAGGAATTTAATCCCTTAATTTTTGACTTAAAACTGTTTCAATGACCCCTATCAAATTGCCAGAGACTATACGCTTATCCTCTTTGGTTACATTGGTTGTATCCCTTTGTGTCTGGCTGATGCTGCTGTTTCACTTCAACGCCGATTCGCCCATTTTGGTAATCAATTATTACGATGTCGTGAGCGAAATATTCTCAATTTCGTTTGTACTACTGCTGTTGGGAGTGAATTTGCGTCTTGAGTCAGAAACTCGTGAATCTAAGATGTTGTTCGTCGGATTTTGTTTCATGTTGGTAGGAGACGCCCACGATCTGATGGATGAATTTGTGAATATTCGGCCCGACTGGATAGCGCTGCTGTTAGAAAATGTGGCAACCAATGTTGGTATCGTGCTTGTGGCCGTGGCTATCTTTCATTGGTCAGGCCGATACAAAGAACAACTGCAATTGCTAAACAGGCAAAAAGAGATCCTCATAGATGCCAGCAACACCGATCCCTTAACCAAGCTATATAATCGCAGATTCCTGAACAACGAATTTATTCAGAACATGCTGGGGTCGCAGGCACAAAACCCGCGAACCCTGTTGTTACTGGATTTGGACCGATTTAAATCCGTTAATGACAACTATGGGCACGGCACAGGGGATAAGTTGATTGTGTTGATTGCCAATGTCATTAAAAGGGAAATTCGTCAGCAGGATTATGCGTTTCGCTATGGCGGTGAGGAGTTTTTGGTGGTTTTGAACTGTCATCACGAGGTGGCCCATAAAGTTGCAGAGCGGATCAGGGCACAGTTTCAGGAAGCTGAGTTTGATGTGGCAGATGGCACATTGCACAAAACGGTGAGTATTGGTTTGTACGAGATCCCGCAACACTCCTCGTTTGAAGCCGCTTTAGATATCGCCGACAAAGCGCTGTATCAGGCAAAAAATCGGGGCCGAAACTGTGTGGTTTCAGGCACCCAAAACAGTTTCGCCTGATTTATACCTGCATGGTTTTAGTTCACGCCATAACTGGCGCGATACTTGTCTACCCACATGGCTGTTGCCCCACAAATGGCGACCGGCATCACAATAAAGTTAACGATGGGGATCATTGAGAAAAAGGTGACTGTAATACCAAACAAAAAGGCGTCTTTTTTATTGGCAGCCAGTTCGGCGCGCATTTTTTTAAAAGCCACTTTATGGTTGTCAAATGGGTAGTCGCAGTATTGAATGGCCATCATCCATGCGGTGAACAAAAACCAGATAACCTGACCAAATACCGGCAAAATGAAAAACAGAATTAAAAACCCTACCGCCCGTGGAATATAGTAAAGCAGTTTCACCACCTCCCGCCCCAGGGTTCTGGGAATGTCTTTTAACAGATCAGTAAATCCACCACCGGCGACAGGTTGCCCGGTGAGAATGAGTTCTATACGCTCTGCTAATAATCCGTTAAATGGTGCGGCAATCCAGTTTGCCAGAGTGCCAAAAATGAATGCTGAAAAGAGCAGTATAATTAACACTGCCAGAGGCCAGATAATATAGGCCAGGCTGTCTTTCAGCCAATCCAGCCAGTCGGGTATCCAGGCGGTGACTTCTTCCACCAGTGGGTTTATTTGTCCGAATAAATAATAGAATGCCACACTAAAAAGTAGCACGTTTACCACCAAAGGTACGATGACAAACAGGCGCACGCCCGGTCTGGAAATCAGGTCAAAGCCTTGAAAGAAGTAGTCTAATCCGGATTTATTATTCATAGTTTCCCTGTGAGTATGCTATCGCCGCCATAATAACGAAAGCCGGAATGGGATTAAACCGGTTCGTTATAGGGAATTGTTACAGATATTGAGAAGTGGTAGATTACTGAAACTGAGCCCGGAAAAACAAAAACAATTTAGCGTGCTACTCCTTTTACTTCAAACAGGCCAATCATAAAATGCGTCTCAATAAGATTCGCCTGGCTGGATTCAAGTCCTTTGTGGACCCGACAAACATCCCATTTCCGGATGATATGACCGCTATTGTGGGACCCAATGGTTGCGGTAAATCCAATGTAATTGACGCCGTGCGTTGGGTGCTGGGTGAAAGCTCTGCAAAAAACCTGCGTGGCGATGCCATGACAGACGTTATCTTTAATGGTTCCTCGTCGCGTAAACCCGTTTCTCAATGCAGCGTCGAGCTGGTATTTGACAACAGCAGTCAGCGTATTCAGGGTGAATATGCGGCGTTCAACGAGATTTCCGTTAAACGTGTGGTGACCCGGGACGCGCAGTCCAACTATTACCTCAACGGTGCCCGGTGTCGTCGCCGGGATGTCACTGATTTGTTTTTAGGAACAGGATTAGGGCCCCGCAGTTACGCCATTATCGAGCAGGGAATGATTTCCCGCCTGATTGAATCTAAACCTCAGGAATTGCGGGTGTTCATTGAGGAGGCTGCCGGTGTATCCAAATACAAAGAGAGACGACGCGAAACCGAAAACCGCATTCGTCATACCCGGGACAACCTGGACCGCCTGGGCGATGTGCGGACCGAGTTAGGACAGCAACTGGACAAACTGCAAAGGCAGGCCGCCGCTGCCAAACGCTATACTGAGCTCAAAGCCAAAGAACGAGCCTACAAAGGTCAGTTGGCCGCAATTCGGTGGTTAAAACACAGCGAAAAAATCGCCGATCTAGAGCAACAGGTGCAGCAACAGGAAGCAAACATCGAAGCTTACATTGCCAAACAGCGTGGCGATGAAAAAGAAATCACTGAACTGCGAGAGCAACAGCAGGAAGTCAAACAGCAAATCGCCGATATTCAACATCAGTTTTATCTGGTGGGGAATGAAATAACGCGTCTGGAACAAAACAAAATTTTTCGTTTGCAGCGTGAGAGCCAACTCAACGAAGAAATCAATACGGCAGAATCATTGGCCGAAGAACTGTCAATGGGACTGGAACAGGCACAGGAAAAATCTTTAATTCTGGCCGAGCAACTGGATGCTTTAGAGCCGGAAGCGGAAATTCTCAACGAAGCGTTGATGGATGCTGAAGAGCAACTGGCAAGACTGCAGGATGAATGGCTGGAAAAACAAAAAAACTGGCGCAGCGCAGATCAACAATTTACACACTTAAAACAACAGGCGCAAAATCGGCACAGCCGCATTCAGGGCTTGTTACAGGTTCAGTTGCGTACCGAGCAGCGCATAAAAGAACTGCACTCAGAATTGAACCAGGATTTGGACCCTCAGTTGGTGTCTGAATTGGAAGAAGCGCTGTTGCGTAGCGAGCAACTCGACGAAACCGAACACCTGGCGCAGCAATCTTGTGATTCACTGGTGACACGCAAGGCACAAAGCCAGGCACAGCTGCAAACCCTGCGCACAGAACGAGAAGCGCAGCACAAACAACTCAGTCGTCTGGAAAGTCAACTGGAAAGCGCCCGCATACAGTATCAACGGCAATTTGAAACTGCCGGTGAAGAGCAGCGCTGGCTCGAAGCGCAGCCAGATGCCCGGCCTCTGTGGCAAACATTACAGGTAGAAGATGGCTGGCAATATGCTGTTGAAACCGCAGGGCAACAGTGGCGCACCGCCTGGCTGCTAAGCCAGGAAGCGGATAATGCATTGCCAAAGGGTTTGCCACTGTTTTTTTCTGACCTCATGAGTGCCGAAAAAAGGCCTGCAAGTCTGGCTGAAAAGTGTCTTAACAAGGTCGTGCCACACTGGCTGAATAACATTTTTGTGGTGGATGACTCCAAACAGGCCATACAAATCAGAGAAACCCTGGAACCCGGTTACAGTGTGATCACTCAGGCGGGAGAATGGTTTGGCAGTGACTGGCGCATTTCCGGTTTAGATAATCGTCATGAGAGCCCGTTGCAGCAAAAGTCAAAAATCGATTTGCTAGACACCCAGTTGCTACAACAACTGGACTTAACGCAGCAGGCAGACGACAGCTTCCGTGAGCAGGAAGCGGCATTGGAGTCTATCAGTACCGCGCTGAAAGACGCGGAACTTGTTTTGCAGTCAACTAAATTAGAAAGGCAACACCTGACGCAGCAAATCCGGTTACTGGAAAACCAGCAACAACAACACCTTCATAAACAAGGGAGAATCAAAGAGGAATTAGCCCAGCAGCAAGCACAGTTAGAAGAAGAAAAAATGCAACTGGAAGAGCTGGCCATGGAAGTAGAAGAGCTGGAAATGCAGATTGCTGAGTTAGAAGAAGGGCACGGCGATATAGAACAGCAGCGCAACCAGTACGAAGATAAACTGGCAAACGCCCGAATGGCAGTGGAAAACACCCGAACTCAGCAACACAGTGTGGCGTTAAAGCTTCAGGATGTGCGTTTTCAGGCTGATGCCAATAACAATAAACTGCACACTGGCAATGTGGAGGCTCAGCGCAACCAGGAAAAGTTACGCCGTCTTAAACAAGAGCTAAATGAACTGCTTGAACCGGGCGAAGGTCAGCAAGGAAAACTGGATGAACTGCTGGCACAAAAGCAGGCTTTAGCTGATACACAACTGCAGTTCAACCAACAGTTACAAACCCTGGAAGAACAACTGGCAGACGCGGAAAAAGGGCAGGTTGGTGTGCAACAACAAGTGGAAAAAATGCGCGCTGAAGCCCAGTCACTGCAGCTGGAAATTGAGCGAAATCGCACCCGCGCCAATACCTTTGTAGAACAGCTGCAAGAGATGCAACAGTCGCTGAAACAGATATTGGAGCATCTGCCCGATGATTGTGACGAAGAAGTGTGGCGTGTGGAACTGGAAAAAACCACGTCGGCGCTGCAAAAACTTGGTGCGGTAAACCTGGCCGCTGTGGATGAATACCAGGTGCAGTCAGAGCGAAAGCAACATTTAGATACACAAAATGATGATCTGGAAGCGGCGCTGGAAACATTAGAAAATGCCATCAGAAAAATAGACAAAGAGACCCGCACACGCTTCAAGGAAACTTTCGAAAAAGTCAATGAAGACGTTAAAATGCTGTTCCCGAAGGTGTTTGGTGGTGGAGCCGCCTGGCTGGAACTCACCGGCGAAGATTTGCTGGAAACGGGCGTTACAATCATGGCCAGACCACCCGGAAAGAAAAACAGTACAATTCACCTGCTTTCTGGTGGAGAAAAAGCCCTGACCGCTTTATCATTGGTTTTTGCAATATTCAGGCTAAATCCGGCACCATTTTGTTTGCTTGATGAAGTAGACGCACCATTAGATGATGCGAATGTAGGCCGATTTTGTAAACTGGTTTCCGAAATGTCGAAAACCGTACAGTTTATTTTTATAACCCATAATAAGATTGCGATGGAAATGGCTTACCACTTAACCGGAGTGACCATGGCGGAGCCGGGCGTGTCCCGTATCGTTGCTGTGGATGTGGAAGAAGCTGTTGCTATTGCAAACGCATAATTTTGAAAGCGCCAAACAATAATAAAATATGCGCTGTTTAACAAAGGGTGACCATAGAAATGGATGAATTCCGACTTGCGCTAATTGGTATCGGTATATTTGCCATAGTGGGCATACTAGCTCATGGCATGTGGACTATACGAAAAAATAACAAGGCTAAAAACAGTGAAGCCGACAGTCTTTCCCAGGCAGAACGTGCCGAGCCGGGGATTGTGATCAGTGATGATGATCCTTTGTTATCCGCCGATGAGAAAGTAAACGACCTGCAGTATGAGCAGGACGAAGACACGGAGTACGACCCTTTAGTGGGCGATGTGCCTTTGTATACGGATAGCGATATTGCATCACCTTCTGTTAAACAGAGTGCGCCAGCGCCAGCCGCTGCTGAATCCACGAAACGCGAAAATTATGACGAAGACGGGATTGGTGCCGTTCGCGTTGTATCTGATGCCCCGGCACAGAAACCAGAGCCAAAGGCTGCAACCCCTGACGTTGCAGTATCGGAGCCGGATGTCGCTGAGTCTGATGATATGCCGGAACCGCCTTCCAGTTTATTAAAAAAGGACGTACCGCTAAGCCGCAAAGTGTCTGCCGATGACATTCCCATGATCGATACCTCAATCGAAATTGAAGATGCGCCACGTCGAGGCAGTGCCCTGAAAAGTGAACATACCCGAACCGAAGTGGTAGGGGGCAATAAACTGGGACGCAATGCAGATTCCATTGCTGCCAAAGCTAAAAAGCTGGTGGGCCGAAAATCAGAAGACAATGACGCAAAAGCGAAGAAGAGCAGGAACGCGGAAAAAGACCGGGATCAGTTCGGCCTGGATTTGGAAACCTCACCAGAGCGGGAAGCACCCACCGACAATAAACTGTCTGCTGATGCTGCTTCTGAGGATACGCAACAAAACGAAGTGCTTATCCTGAATGTACGTGTGCCTGAAGGTAAAACCATCCAGGGGGCGGCATTATTGCCGTCATTGTTGACCCTGGGCTTTAAATTTGGCGAACACAATATGTTTCATCGTCATGCGGCCAGTAATGGTAAAGGCCCGCGCCTGTTTACCCTGGCGAACATGTTCAACCCGGGTACCTTTGATATCGATAACATGGAAAACTTCAATACCCGGGGGTTATCGTTGTTTATGACCTTGCCTATCGAAGCAGATGCACATCAGGTCTTTAATATGATGCACAATGCGGCCAGAAAGCTGGCTGATGAATTTGGTGCCCAGGTACTGGATAGCCGGCGTAGTGTGTTAACCAAGCAGAGCTTGCAACAGTATGTTGAAAAAATCAGAGAGTTTGAGCGACGCCGTATGATTCGCCGCGCCTGACCTCCACTTTATCATCGGGCGGCGCAAAGCCGCCCGAAAAAACGCTATAATTCCCCAAGAGATTGATTAAGGTAAATTACCATTATGTCTGCCAATGACAGCCTGATTAGTGAGTTACAGTTACTGAAAACTCAGCTAAACGAATACAATTATCAATATTATGTGCTGGACACACCGACCGTTCCGGACAGTGAATACGACAGGCAATTACGTCGATTGCAGGAAATCGAAGCTGCCCATCCAGAACTCATTACTGCCGATTCGCCCAGCCAAAAAGTAGGCGGGGCGCCACTGGATGCGTTCCGTCAGATCACCCATGAATTACCCATGTTATCGCTGGACAACGCCTTTAATGAAGAAGAGCTATTCGCGTTTGAGAAGCGTCTCAAAGATCGGCTAAAGCGTGACGTTGAGATAGATTACAGCTGCGAACCCAAACTGGACGGCCTGGCTGTCAGTATTCTGTATGAAAACGGTCAGTTTGTAAGAGCAGCCACACGCGGTGATGGTCGTGTGGGCGAAGACATTACCGCCAATGTGCGTACTATTAAAAATGTGCCCCTGAGCCTTAGAGGTGATGACTTTCCGGCTCGTTTAGAGGTCCGTGGTGAAGTCTTTATGTCGCTTGCCGGATTTGCGGCATTGAATGCGGCGCAAAAAGCGAGTGAAAAAAAGGTGTTTGCCAATCCAAGAAACGCCGCCGCGGGCAGTTTGCGCCAGTTGGATTCGCGTATCACTGCGTCTCGCCCTCTGATGTTCTATGCCTATTCCGTTGGCGTTGTGGAAGGCGAAAGACAAGCATTGGCTGATAAACACGCAGAGCGTCTTAATCAACTTGCTCACTGGGGCATGCCACTCAGTCCTGAAGTGGCTGTAGCCAAAGGGGCGAAAGGTTGTCATGCGTATTATCAGGGTTTGGCAACAAAGCGGGCTGCTTTACCTTATGAAATTGACGGTGTAGTGTTCAAGGTCAACGACATTGCGCTGCAACAAGAGTTGGGATTTGTAGCCAGAGCACCGCGTTGGGCTATTGCGCATAAATTCCCGGCTCAGGAAGAAATGACAAAGCTACTGGATGTTGAATTCCAGGTGGGTCGTACCGGTGCCATTACCCCGGTAGCAAGACTGGAACCGGTGTTTGTGGGCGGTGTGACCGTATCTAATGCCACCTTACACAATCAGGACGAAGTCGCCCGGTTACAGGTAAAAATTGGCGATACGGTGATAATACGTCGGGCTGGTGATGTGATCCCGCAGGTGGTATCCGTTGTCCTGGAGCAGCGGCCGGACGATGCCCGGGACGTGGTATTTCCGGTTGCCTGTCCTGAATGTGATTCTCACGTAGAACGACTGGATGAGGAAGCGGTATTGCGCTGTACCGGTGGCCTGATATGTCCGGCCCAGTTGAAGGAATCCTTAAAACACTTTGCGTCCCGTAAAGCCATGGATATTGATGGGTTGGGTGATAAGTTGGTGGTGCAACTGGTGGATATGGGACTGGTTAAAACTCCCGCTGACTTTTTCCGTCTTGATGTCGCACCAATTGCCGCTATGGAGCGCATGGGCGAAAAGTCTGCTACCAATATCATTAATGCCCTGGACAAAGCCAAACAAACCACCTTGCCTCGCTTCTTGTATTCTCTGGGGATTCGGGAAGTGGGCGAAGCCACCGCGGCAAATCTGGCCAATCATTTTAAAACTCTGGATGCGGTGATGAATGCCACTCTGGAACAACTGGTGGAAGTGAACGACGTTGGGGAAGTGGTGGCGGCCCATGTCCGACACTTTTTTGCCGAAGAGCACAATCAAATCGTCATTGCGCAGTTACAGGAATTGGGAGTTAACTGGCCGGACATCGAAGACAAGTCCGGTACAGCACAACCCCTGCTGAACAAAACCTTTGTGTTAACCGGTACCCTGAGCGCGATGGGCCGTAATGAGGCTAAAGCAATTTTGCAAAACCTGGGGGCGAAAGTGTCTGGCAGCGTCAGTGCCAAAACAGATTATCTGGTTGCAGGCGAAAAAGCCGGCTCTAAACTCACTAAAGCGCAGGAGCTGGGGGTTACTGTAATGACAGAAGAAGAAATGCTGGCGCTATTTGCGCAGTATTAGCTATAGATCTGATCGTGAAACTATGTGCTTGCTCAGATAGTTTCACTGCCCTCAGACTTCGTTCCCCGAAAAATATCAAGTATTAAACTAAATACCTCAATATCCACGCCGATACTATTAGAGCGTACTTACCTTTTCTGTACAATTTTGCAGCAGTCTGTGTGCAATTTAGACAAGGCGAATGCTTGATGGTCTAGTGGTTCTAAATCAAAAGCACTCAACACAGTATAAATTGCACACAGGCGCTGCCCGAAGGGTTCGTCATATAAGCGCTTTACTCTTTGTTACAGCCCTTTGACTTAGAGCCACTAGGCCTGTAGGACTGTTCCGCGATTAAAGCGCTTATATCTAGAACAAATTTTGGACAGTAAAGGTAAATACGCTCTTATGAGGAAGGTAGTGTTTTCTCCAAAATGACAAGTGCACGCGTTGTGAGGACGAAGTGCCGGTCATCATTATTAATTGCGATGACTATGGGCCGCTTTACAGTGCGTCGGTTTTTCGCTGTCTAAAATAATTAAAAATAACGGGAGGTCCTTGTGGCCTTGTTCGTGAACACGAACGTGTCAGCCTTGATTGCGCAAAACACCTTATTCGATGCAAATGCCGCGTTGAGTGTTTCGTTTGAAAGGCTGTCGTCAGGATTGCGTATTAACAGAGCCGCTGATGATTCAGCAGGACTACAAATTATCAATAAATTTGTAGCGCAGCGTGATGGCCTGGAACAAAGTGTGCGCAACGCCAATGATGCGATTTCTATGACTCAGGTTGCGGAAGGTTCTCTGAAGGAAGTGACTGCATCTTTGCAACGCATTCGGCAGCTGGCAGTACAGTCGCAAAGTGGTATTAACGGCTCTGCTGAGCGAACAGCGATCCAACAGGAAATTACCGCACTGACATCGGAAATGAGCCGGGTGGTGAATGATACCAACTTCGCGGGCAATGCAATTTTGTCCGGTGCTTATTCTGCCCGTTTTCAGATTGGTACGTTTGCCGGCCAAACGATATCGGTAAACCTGTCCCGCAGTGGCGGATTTGGTCCTTCCGGCATTGGTGTTGGCAATGTTGATATCACCACCAATGCGGGCGCTTCTGCGGCGCTAACTGCCCTGGACAGTGCGGTTTCAGCCATTGGCAGGGAAAGGGCGGATATTGGTGCGTTGACCAATCGATTTCAGTCTACCATTCGCAATCTTACTAATGTGCAATCCAATCTGGCATCATCTATGAGTCGCATACAGGACGCGGATTATGCCAAAGAAACCTCCGAACTCACCCGAAACCAAATAATCCAGCAAGCCACAGTTGCAGTGCTGCGTCAGGCAAACAGTTACCCGCAAACGGCTCTGCAACTATTGATCTGAACATAGCCGCTTTCAGTCGGCATTAGTCCGGTATCTGTATCACACCGCGTAAGTAGCGCTGGCCCTGCCCGGAAATATAAACCCATTCCCCCTGTACATCGCAATATAATGTACCGCCTCGTTTTGACGCCTGATGAGCGACTAATTGTGATTTGCCCAGGCGCTTCGCCCAATAGGGGGCCAGACTGGCGTGAATGGAGCCGGTTACCGGATCTTCATCACCGCCATTGGCGGGCCAAAAGTACCGGGATACAAAGTCGTATTCCGTCCCGGGAGCTGTGACGACCAGATCCAGCGGTGCCAGTTGTTTTACCAATTCCAGATCTGGCTGGCATTCAAAGACCTGTTGTTCCGATTCATAAATAGCGTGCCAGGCCTGAACACTCCTGAATATTTGAGTGGGTTTTGGCTTCAGAGCGTTTTCCAGCGCCATTGGAATGACCGGCTCCGATTCCAATTTGCGCACCGGAAAGCGCATGCTAATTTTGCCATCGTCAGATTGAGTAATATCTAACGTTCCCACCGTCTGTGTGTGTATTTGCAGTCTTTTTAGCGCCGGTGTGGCATCAAATAATACCCAACAGGCCGCTAGGGTAGCATGACCACAAAAATCGATTTCAGTCAGTGGAGAAAACCAGCGAATGCTGTACTCAGACTCTGAGTTTTTAACCAGAAAGGCCGTCTCTGCAAGATTGTTTTCACTGGCTATCTGTTGCATCAGATTCGCTGATAACCAGGAATCGCGAATAACTACTGCAGCGGGATTGCCCGCAAAGAGGCGGTTGGTAAAGGCGTCTATAATATGCATTTCTTGCAGCATCAGCATTCTCGATTAGTAAATGTTTACAATAAGTTACAGTAAATAAAAAATGCTAGTGTACTATTTTCGACGACGTTTTCGCAGCAATGGAAGGTAAAAATGTACGATCCGATTGAACGCTTACAGACGATTTGGTCTCAGGCAAAAAACAACCCGTTACTACAACAAAAAAGTGCGGTTTGTGTCTCCACCATAAATGCTGAGGGCTTCCCCGATGGGCGTTTTGTGGACCTGAAAGAAATCAGTCAAGCAGGCATTTTGTTTTGTTCCGGCTATGACTCACAAAAAGGCCGGGATATAGCGCGCAACCCGAAAGTCGCCATGACTGCCTGGTGGGAACCGGTGGATTACCAGGTTCGCCTGTTTGGTGTGGCGGAAAAGATTGATTCTTCACTGGCCGATAAATATTGGCAATCTCGACATCAGAGTGCCCGCATTATTTCGGCTCATATGCAGCAAAGCCTGCCTGCTGATTCGCTTCAGGCTATTCAGGAAAACTTTAAAAACGCACAAGCTCAGTGGCAGGAGAAGATGGTTCCCCGACCTGCAAACTGGGGAGGCTATCGGGTAATACCACAGCAAATTGAACTGTTGCGCTTTGAGGCCTCGCGATTACACTACAGGGAATGCTTCACAAAGACAGGTTCTCAATGGCATTATCAGGTTTTACAACCCTGAATACAGCGTAAATCTGATGACCGATAACCATGCTCAGCAAAAACTTGAATTAAGCGACGATAAACAGTTACTGGATGTGGAACTGATCCATGACTTTTTAGCGAATCAAAGTTACTGGGCCAAAGATATTTCACTGGAGCGCGTAGTGGTGTCGCTGGAAAACTCTCTGTGTATTGGTGCCTATTTAGGCAATCACCAGGTGGGATTTGTGCGGGTTATTACGGATTATGCCACTTACGCCAATATCAAAGATGTCTTTGTGGTGCCGGCTTATCGCGGCAACGGAATCGCCCGGGAACTGATGCGCTTTACTATGGCGCATCCGCATTTGCAGGGGCTCAGAAGAATGACACTGACCTCGAGTGATGCCAGAGGGTTGTATGAAAAATTTGGTTTTGCAGCATTGCAGAAGCCGGACACGCACATGGAAATTCACTGTCCGGATATTTATAAACAGCTGTCGGAATAGTCCGGCGTATTGTGACGATAGCAGAGGCGTAAATATTTTCCGAAAGTTGCCGTTACAATAGTAATAGCAGTTAGAGCAGAGTTATGGCTGACAAATGGGATGGTATCAACCGAAGAGTTACTTCTAAAAAGCACGACTTTTTTTTCCGCTTGAGTCGTGTTGGTAGCATTGTATCCTGGATTTTGTTTGTCAGTGGTTTGGTAGTGTTTCACTATGCCCGGCCAGAGCGGGTTTCCGGTGTTCAGCGCTATTGGGGGGTCACCGGCAGAGAAGAGTGGAATGATGCCTTGCTGCCATGGCTGTATGCCCTGTTTGCCTTGTGTATCCTGTTTGGTTTGGGCATGTTGCTGTTACGTCGCTATCGCAGCCGCCGCCAGAACGAAAACTGGGCCAGCGGCTTAATATTCCTGGTCGTTATAGCAACGGCGTTTGTGATTGGTGTGTATCAGGCGGTAAGTTGATGCACCAGTTGATTTAACACCTGAGTTACCTGACCCAAATCATCCTCGGAGATGATATAAGGCGGCATAATATACACCAGTTTGCCAAACGGCCTTACCCATAATCCGCGTTCAACACAAAAGCGCTGAACGGTGGCGACATCCACGGCTGAACGCATTTCAATGACACCAATGGCACCTAACACTCTGACATCAGCCACTGCTGCTGAGTGTTTCCAGGGAGCCAGTTCATGCAATAATTGCTGTTCAATGCGATTGACTTGTGTTTGCCAATGTCCTTGTTGCAGGATACCCAGACTGGCATCTGCTACTGCGCAGGCCAGCGGGTTACCCATATAAGTCGGGCCGTGCATAAATACCCCGGGTTGCCCCTGACACACCCCCATGGCCACATCATCGTTGCATAAGGTGGCTGATAACGTCATATATCCGCCGGTCAGCGCTTTGCCTAAACACAAAATATCAGGGCTGATACCGGCATGTTCACAGGCGAATAGTTTTCCGGTACGGCCAAAGCCGGTGGCAATTTCATCGCAAATTAACAGGATATCGAATTGATCACACAATTGTCTGACGCGGTGCAGGTATTCAGGGTGATACATGCGCATACCGCCTGCACCCTGAACAACCGGCTCCAGAATCATGGCAGCAATTTCGTGATGGTGTTGTTCCAGCATGTCGATAAGCGGCCCCATTTCATCTTCATTCCAGGGCTGACCAAAACGGGTTTGAGGGGCCGGTGCAAACAACTGTTGATTGAGTACCGGCTCAAATAGCGAATGCATACCATTGGTGGGATCGCTCACTGACATCGCGGCAAAAGTATCACCGTGATAACCATTGCGTGGGGCGATAAAACGGTGTTTATTTTGGTTGCCCTGGCAGGCCCAATATTGCACTGCCATTTTCATTGCCACTTCTACCGCGACAGACCCCGAGTCCGCTAAAAATACCCGATTTAATCCTTCCGGAGTCATCTCCACCAATTTCTTGCACAGTGCAATTGCTGGTTCATGAGTCAGGCCGCCAAACATGACGTGGGCCATCTTTTCTAATTGGTTTTGTGCCGCGGCGTTTAAAATCGGGTGGTTGTAGCCGTGCACTGCCGCCCACCAACTGCCCATACCATCAATAACCTGATGGCCATTTTCCAGGGTAAGGCGCACCCCTGACGCTGATTTGACCGGGTAGCAGGGTAATGGGGAGATGGCCGAAGTGTAAGGGTGCCAGATATGTTGCGTGTCGAACTGAACATCAATAGAAGACAAAATACTCACCGTTTGATTAAAAAATAACCAAAGGTAAACTTTGGGCTATTCTTTAAGTTGACAAATTAAATGGCGATTTTAGACTAAGCAGGCAAAAAAGAAAGCGTGTTTACAGGAAACTCCATGGTCAGACAAAACGAATCTGCTTCTCAATTGCGTCACAATTGGACGCTGGCTGAAGTGAATGCTCTATTTAATTTACCTTTTAACGATTTGTTGTTTCAGGCACAAACGGTTCATCGTCAGCATTTTGATCCCAACCAGGTTCAGGTAAGCACGCTGTTGTCGATTAAAACCGGTGCCTGTCCGGAAGACTGCAAATACTGCCCGCAAAGTGCCCGATATGATACAGGTCTGGAAAAAGAGCGGTTGCTGGAAGTTGAAAAAGTACTTGAAACGGCCAGACATGCCAAGGCCACAGGTTCAACCCGATTCTGTATGGGAGCCGCCTGGCGTAACCCGAAAGAACGGGATATGCCTTATCTGGTGCAAATGATCGAAGGGGTGAAAGCGCTGGGGTTGGAAACCTGCATGACCCTGGGCATGTTAAACCGTGATCAGGCGCTGGCATTAAAGCAGGCCGGTTTAGATTATTACAACCATAATCTGGATACCTCTCCTGAATTCTACGGCGAAATCATTACTACCCGAACCTATCAGGAGCGTTTAGACACCCTGAGTAACGTGCGGGAAGCCGGTATGAATGTATGTTCCGGTGGTATCGTTGGAATGGGCGAAGGCGCCAATGACCGTTCCGGTTTATTGATGCAGTTGGCAAATCTTGAGCAACACCCTGAAAGTGTGCCTATCAATATGTTGGTGAAAGTGGAGGGCACACCGTTGCAGGATCAGGAAGATCTGGAGCCTTTTGAATTTATACGCACTATTGCTGTGGCGAGAATCATGATGCCGAAGTCACATGTTCGACTGTCTGCCGGGCGCGAAGCTATGAATGAACAAATGCAGGCAATGTGTTTTATGGCAGGCGCGAACTCTATCTTTTACGGCTGCAAGTTACTGACCACACCTAACCCCGAGACAGACAAAGATTTATTGTTATTTAAAAAGCTGGGTATTAACGCGGAGAAAGGCCGGGATTATTCAGACGAAGCCCACGAAGCTGTGCTGCTTGAGGCTGTTCAGGAACAAAAACAAGACAAATTGTTTTACGACGCGGCATTGTAAACTTCAATGCCATTCGAGCGCATTCAGTTAGCCCTTGCTGAACGTCAACAGCAAGATTTGCTGCGACAAACGGTGATTGTTGACGCCATGCAGGGGGCATCACTACAGATACAGGGTAAGTGGTACCTGAATTTTTCCGGCAATGATTATCTGGGCATGAGCCAGCATCCAAAGGTGATGAGTGCGTTTGCTCAGGCGTTACCTGCGGGGGCTGGCGCATCGCCTGTGGTTACCGGCTTTAGCCAACATCATCAGGCACTGTGTGATTATCTTTGCCAACTCACCGGGCAAGAAAGTGCAATGTTGTTCAGCTCGGGATTTGCCGCTAACTATGCCGTGTGTAAAACCCTGATGGGGGAACCTGAGAGTTTAATTCTGGCGGATAAACTCAGTCATGCTTCTTTGATCGATGGGGCAATGTCGGCAGAAGCGACACTGAAGCGCTTCAAACACAACGACACGATTCATTTACAAAAACTGTTAAGCTCGGCAAGCCGTCAGGGTGTTAAGGATATCCTGGTGGTATCCGAAGGGGTATTTAGTATGGATGGTGACAAGGCTCCCTTGTCGGCATTGCTGAATCTGACACAAGGCCATAATAGCTGGCTGATGCTGGACAATGCGCACAGTATTGGTGTGTTGGGGCCCGAGCAGTTTTCTATCGCCGCGAACGGCTCGCGGCATAAACCTCAAATCGTTATGGCGACCTTTGGCAAGGCGGTTGGCACCGGAGGCGCTTTTGTTGCAGGCTCTAAAACATTGATCAGTTTCCTGCAAAACTTTGCCCGCCACTATGTGTACAGTACCGCATTTTCGGCCGCGCATGCGCATGCCACACTTACCAGTTTAAAAACGATGGACGCAGAACCACAGCGACTGGCGCAATTGCAATCAAACATTGCGGCATTTAAAACTGCTTGTAAGCAAAACGACATTGTTGTGGCAGATTCAGATACTGCGATTCAACCGGTGATTATTGGTTCACCCGGGGCGACAATGCACATCAGTCAAATTTTGCAGCAGCAGGGCTTTTGGGTAACGGGGATTCGGTATCCCACCGTACCTAAAAACAGTGATCGTTTGCGCATTACCTTGACAGCTTTACACAATGAGAATCAAATCAGCGCAATGGTTACCTGCCTGGCGAACGCCCTACATGAAGTGAATGGAGCTGTGTTGCAATGTTAATGGCAAATGGTACGCAGTCAGACTGTTGCGCAGAGGCTACCTTTCAGGAAAACGAGGTGATTTCAACGCCAGTAAACAATGCTGAGTCAGCATCTGTTAAACAGGCCATTGCCTGTCGATTTGGCGAAGCCGCTGCCCAATATGACAGCCATGCACTGATCCAACGGGAGATTGCCGACTATGCCCTGACCCTGACAAGCAAGCACTGCAACAGGGGCTGTACGCAGGCGATTGATATTGGCTGTGCCACCGGCACTTACACACGTCGTTTAGTGCCTTTTGCACAACAGGTAGTGGGGCTGGATTTATCCGAAGGCATGATTAAATATGCCAAAGCACAAAATGACAACAGTGCGATCCGCTGGGCGGTAGCTGATGCCGAAGCGTTACCGCTTGCTGACAGCAGTGTCGATTTACTATACAGCAGTATGGCGCTGCAGTGGCTAAACAGCCCTGTCAGGGTGGCTGGTGAAAGTTTTCGGGTGATGTCGCAACAGGGTGGTGGCGTTATTGCCGTGGTGGTGGATGGCTCCTTAATGGAATTAAACGACAGCTGGAATTGCCTTTCCCAGCCATCGCCGGTCAATCACTTTATGACCGCTGACGTCTGGCATCAGGCGTTTACCGCCGCCGGTTTTAAGGTGACAATTCAGCAACAGGCGTTTACTTCATGGCACAGTAATATTTTCGAAGTACTGCACTCTATAAAGGATATCGGTGCCGGCGTGGTGTTAAATAGCCAAAATCAGGGGCGCCTGAATAAACGCAAGCTGACCACACTGAATGAACAATATCAGAAGAGCTTCGCTGTAAACGGACGATTTCCGTTAACCTGGCAGATTGCTTTTCTTAGTTTTTGCAAACCTTAATCGGAGAATATAGCTTGAGCGCTTTTTTCGTAACCGGTACTGATACCGAAGTGGGAAAAACCTTTATTTCACGCACGATAATGCACATTTACGAGCAAAAGCGTAAAACCTGCGTGGGATTCAAGCCCGTCGCTTCGGGCTGCGTGGATACACCGCAAGGCCTGAGAAATGAAGATGCGCTGTGTTTACAAGACGCCAGTACCATTAATCTCAGGTACGAAGAAGTGAATCCCTTCGCTTTCAGAGAGGCTGTAGCCCCACATCTTGCAGCGCAAAGCGCTGGGCGAAAAATTTGTTTAAAAGCCATCGCTGACAGTTATGAAAAACTGTTAAAAAAACAGGCGGATCTGACCATTATCGAAGGCGCTGGTGGCTGGCGATTACCCATTGGTGAAAAGCGGTTTATGTCTGATTTTGTGCGGCAATACGACATTCCGGTGGTCATGGTGGTCGGTGTGCGTTTAGGCTGTATCAATCATGCCTGTATGACCGCTGAAATCATCCAGCAAGACGGCTTACAGATTGCCGGATGGGTCGCCAATCATGTTGACGCGGGTATGCCATTTTTAACCGAAAATGTTAAGGCGTTAAAAGAGCATCTGGACATGCCTTTTCTCGGGGAAGTTCCTCTGGTGAAAGGCCCTAAAGAAGCCGCACATTACCTGGACGTAACACCACTGTTGCAATTTGATATGGTGGCCTGAGAAGCGCCTCAAACCGGGCGCGGGATAGTAAGGAGTGATGATGCAGTGAAAGCCGATTCTGCAGGCGCAAAAATCGGCCAGCCAGGTGGTGTGGGGTGATTTAGCGTGGAGCCCGGCTAGGTCCGGGTAACGTCCACAAAGATTTTCAATTTCTGACCGGGTTGCAAATACTTGTTCTTATTCAACTGGTTCCACTTTGTCAGATCACTCACAGCGACATTAAACTTGCCAGCAATACGGGCCAGTGAATCGCCTTTTCGCACCGTATAGGTAACGGTGCGCACTACGGCATTATCGGTTTGCATTTCACTGACTTTATTCACCCAAATTACCAGCTTTTTCCCCGGTTTTAAGGGATCGGTTGGTGCCATACCATTCCATCTGGCAAGACTGCGTAAATTAACGTTGTACTCACGACTGATATCCCACAAAGTATCACCGCTTTTGACTTCGTGTTGTAGTTGATATGAACCGCGCTTTTCGGACTGTTTGGCCAACAACCGCTGTTCCTGTGACAGAGAGTAATAATCCAGTGATTTTAGCGCGACCGGTATCATCAGGAAGTCACCTGCCCGTATCACGTTACCGCGCAATTCGTTGACCTGCTGAATAACATCAACTGACGTGTGATATTTCTTTGCCAGTTTTAACAGGCTCTCACCGGATTTAATTTTGTGTCTGACCCAGTTGAGCCGTTGTCTCTCTGACTTTTCTCCCAGTGCAATTTCAAACTGTTCAACTTTATCAACGGGTAATAACAGCCGATGTGGCCCATTTGGATCGGTGGCCCAGCGGTTAAAACCCGGGTTTAACGAATGTAATTGCTCTACTGTCAGACCGGCCCATTCTGCCGCCATGGCAAGATCAATTTGTGAGCCCACATCAACAATTTGCGTCACGTCTTCGTTTTTCAGTGTAGGCCAGACAAACTCCAACTCATCTGCCCGATTCAACAAATCAGACAAGGCTAATAGTTTAGGTACATAGGCGCGGGTTTCGCGCGGTAGATCAAGATGCCAGAAGTCTGTGGGTTTACCCGCTTTTTTATTGCGTCTGATGGCATTTCTTACCCGGCCTTCGCCGCTGTTGTAGGCGGCAATGGCATGCAACCAGTCGCCATCAAAATACTTGTGCAAATAGGTAAGGTATTTAATGGCGCCATCGGTGGCCGCGATGACATCTCTGCGGCCATCAAACCACCAGGTTTGTTTAATACCGAAACGTTTG
The DNA here is from genome assembly GCF_055755215.1 of Planctobacterium sp. R6. Lineage (NCBI taxonomy): Bacteria > Pseudomonadati > Pseudomonadota > Gammaproteobacteria > Alteromonadales > Alteromonadaceae > Planctobacterium > Planctobacterium sp. R6. The sequence continues at coordinate 6,101 of NZ_JBVTQY010000004.1, read as the reverse complement.
GCTGTTCCCGGAATAAACTGCCAGGTGCCCGCGGCCCGGCCATGTGAGTAGGCAAAGGGGTCAAATGCGCTTTCGACAATGGGCAATAGTGCCAATTCCATTGGCATGTCTGCTGCTTCTAATTTGGCAACAATGTGTTTAAAGAAAGGGGCGGCGCGTTTGTTAACCCGTTGCATATATTCGGGATGCTTGCGGTACCAGGCTTGTTGATTCCAGATACGTCTGTCATCGGGAATGTCCATAGATAGCTGGTCGCGTACCTGTTGCCATAGGTCATTGCGCTCTATTACATCTTCTTCTGTCACTTCTTCCACCTGGGGTACAGAGCTAATCAGCTCTTCCAGCTCGGTGACCGGGTGAATGATCGGGTGCGTACCTTCACTATTTTCATCACATTCGAAGGTCAGATCGGCTACATCAGGGGTAATGTCGCATTCATCGGTGTATTCTGCCGCCAGGAAGTTGGGGTTGTCAGTCTCACTGATTTCAAACGGAGATGTAACCTGGCAACCTTGAATAACAAAAGGTAATAGTAAGGGAAGTAGAATTCTGTAGGTCACGCAATAATCCTGTAGGTTAGTGGCATATTCATTAAAACTGGTCTTTTAGATGACGGACTGCGGCAAAGGTTTCCGTGTCATTAACCGGCAATGCTCCGGTTTTTCTCTGCACCGCCTCAGCCAACAACCGTTCTGAAACTCGCAGATACGGGTTTACCTTTTTTTCACGGGCAATAGTTGTCGGTAAAGTGGGGGTTTTTTGCTGTCTCAGCTGGTTAACCTGAGTGGCATATTGCAACAGTGCTTCGTCATCAGGCAATAAATCTAATGCGAATCGCAGGTTTGCCTGAGTGTATTCGTGGGTGCAATAGACTTTGGTGTGCTCCGGCAGCTGGGCATAGCGTTGTAAAACCTGATGCATTTGTTGTGGAGTACCTTCGAACAGTCGGCCGCATCCGGCAGAGAACAAGGTATCACCACAAAACAAACCAGGCTCACCATAAAATGCTATATGCTCCCTGGTGTGTGCCGGAACTTCCATTACCTGAAACGCGATGTTTAACGGTTCAAGCTTGATGGTATCTGCTTCACTCACTGCTTTATCGATATGTGCTATACGTTGGGACACCGGGCCAATAACCGTCACATTGGCCTTTTTCAATTCAGCCACACCGCCAATATGGTCCGGGTGGTGATGAGTAATCAAAATATGAGTAAGCGTCAGTTGCTGTTGTTGTAAAAAAGCTTGGACAGGTGCAGCGTCACCCGGGTCTACAACGACAGCATGGGTGTCGTTGTGCAGGCACCAAATGTAGTTGTCGGTAAAGGCCGGAATTGGGAAAACGCTGATCATATACTGTTTAAAAATACTATAGTTCTTGGCAAAGTTGCCATAATATAACGTTCTTGAGTTCAGACTGCTAATTTGATTTATTCGGAATAACGTTGTTCAGGCCAGCATTTACTAATAAAAAACTGGTTGCTCCGCAATCCTGGCAAGCTATGCCTCACTCAGAGGCGTTGCGAGCAGTGTATGAGCAGCAATTGTCTGACATTATGCAGCAGTGCTTTGGCTATCACCTGATCAAACTGGGGGGCCTGAGCCAGTCGTTGTCGTTAAAGAGTTGTCCCATAAAGCACCAGGTGTCACATACCTATCAGCAAAACCCGGAGGGTGGGGTGGTTTCTTTGCCCACTCATTTACCCTATCGGGAAAAAAGTGTAGATGCGGTGCTGATGGCTCACGTGCTGGATTATGCCAGCGATCCACATCAGGTGCTGCGGGAGGTGGATCATTGCCTAATTCCCAATGGACATTTGGTGATTGTGGGCTTTAATCCTTACAGTATGGCGGGCGTGGCGCGTTGGCTACCCATCAAAAAAGACAGCGCTTTACATGATGCGCGTTTTTTCAGTCGGTCACGGGTTATAGACTGGCTCTCTTTAATGGGGTATCAGGTGACCCAGGAAAAGCGTTTCTTGTTTTCAGAGTTGCTGTACAGTAAAGACCTCAATAAAACCAGACAGTGGCACATACATGCAGAAAAATACTTATCTTTTTTCTCTTCTGTTTATGTGATTGTCGGGAAAAAACGAGAATACCCACTATCTTTAATAAAACCGGCCTGGAAACCCGTGCGGAAGTTCTCGCCTGTCGGTGCCAGCCTGCGAGTAAAAGAACGAAATTATTAAAAAAATGTCTGATGCTTTCCCGAGTTCAGACGATAAGTAAAAACACGCGTACATTGTTTCAATAACTAGAGAAAATGCCCTATGTGGTGGTTAAAAAAAAGCAACGAAGACGACCTGCGTCAAATCAAACAATTAACCGATGAAAATCAAACGCTAAATCAACGCCTTTCGGCACTGGAAAAACAGTTGTCGGATACCGAACTGCTGTTGTCTGAAACACAACAAAAAGATACCGGCGAGAGCAAGCTGGCGGAAAGCCTGTTACGCGGTAATGCTCAATTGAGCAATATGCGGGATCTGTTACAGGATAGTGCCAATGTACTGGCATCACAGTCCGACAGTCTGGCGAACACCGAAGATTTATTCAGTGGCTCCGCTGAAATGTTAGATGAGGCTGTTGGTGGTCTCAGTCAAATTGACAGCATAGCAGCCAAGGGCGTTACCCATGCGGGCGAGCTTTCCGGCCTGGCCAGCAGCATCAGCAACTTTGTTGGTGTGATTAACTCTATCGCTGAACAAACTAACCTGCTGGCACTGAATGCCGCCATTGAGGCAGCCAGGGCCGGTGAAAGCGGGCGCGGTTTCGCCGTGGTAGCAGAAGAAGTCAGAAACCTCGCAATGCGCTCTTCTGAATCCACTCAGGAAATCAATAACCTGGTAGAAAAAATTGAAGAAGGCACGCGTAACATCGAATCGAATATTAACGACGTTTCGGAAAAGTCGCGGGTGCTGGTGGAAAAAACCCGTGAAGTTAAAAGCAAGGTGTCGCAGGTGCTGAGTATGTCTGGCACTATGCGCGACACCATTTTATCTACTTCGGACAAGAGTTTACTGGCAGTCGGCCAGGTCGAGGTGTTTCACGCTAAAGGGCTGGTTTATGAAAGTCTGTCTGGGCGAGGCCGGGGCACAGTTCCGGGCAAAGAAGATTCTGAGTTGGGACGCTGGATGCAGCGCGAAGGTCAGGATAAATACGGTAAACTGAGTGAGTTTAAATCCAGTCAGCAAACTATGCAGAAATTCTACGACGTGGCAAAACAGGTGGTGTCGTCTGCAGCGCACGGCGTCAACGATAATACGCTTGAATCAGTGCAAAAAATGGAACGTGCCGCAGATGATTTTCTGTCCTCACTGGTGCGCTTAAGCAACAAACTCTGATTGTTCATCTTCACTAAAACTAAGGTGCAATTCCAACCGGATTTGCACCTTGTTAAGCCTAAAAACTCTACGCTGTTTTCAGACCATTTTTAATCAGCTTATCTTTTAAAATGTAGTTTTGCGGGAACAACAAAAAGTAGGTAAAACCTGTAAAACCAATCCATTTAGTAGGCACAAATATCGCCAACACTAAAGCTAAAACACAAATACTGGCGGAACTGAGCCATAACCACGCCTCTGTTTTAGCGATAAACCCTTCATCTTCGGTCAATTGAATTTCTTTAGCCATGCTGGCGGCATGCGCATATAGACCGGCAAAGGTCAGACTTAACATAAAAAATCCAACGGCATAGAATCCAAACAGAAAACGCACCTGCCAGACTGCTTTAAAATCCATATTAAAGGGGAACCATCCTTGCGACACAAAGCCCATTAAACCTTGCATCATCAGTCGTAATGGGTAGATATACACCAGCACCAGGAACACCAACAGGCAACTTAGAAAGATGGTTTTGTTGTCTTCCAGACCATATTTGCGGCACCAGGTAGCATGCTCGTGCCAAATCCAGGCCAGGATCGCAAAGCTGGCCGCAAAGGCAGGGATGTGTTTGGCTGCATCCTGTAACTCAGCAAATGTGCTGGGGATCGAATCTACTGAAATTACCAGCATAGAAACTGCAAAGGCAAACGCCGCTGCAACAAAGGTTTCTATGCGGCTCATGCTGTCGCCACGAAACTCTGACATGAGTATGTTCCCTTATTGGTTGTAATTTTTGTTTTTCTCGGAACTTAGTTTGCCACAGGTGAACGAGAAGGGGGAGGGAAAGTATCCGGGAGCTGAGTTTGCGCGATTTTATCCCTGGGTTAAATATCTTTATTTTTAAGCACCTGTTTTGCTATTCGTAATGTTCGGTCCATATAAGTAAGTTGTTTTTCATGGCATATTGCTGGGCTTACTATTGCTCCAATTAACATGAGAATTGTGAAAATTACCGTCCCGTAGGCCTTGGATGCTATTTTGGTTTAGTGGAGCAGGGGAACTTAGCTATGTCTTATATCTTCTGGTTTTCTGCGCGTTATCCATGACTTTTTCTTGTTTCATCATTGAATGCTCGTTTTTCTGGATGGGCTATAATTAAATTCTGAAATCAAGTGAACTGAGTTTCCATGAATCCCCTAAAGCGTTTACTCACGACATTAGTGTGTTTTCTGTTCCTGATGATTCCTTGTTTGGCGCAAGAAAGCTCACCGGCACCAGGTAAGACAATTTTCCTCCTGGCAGATGAGTGGTGCCCGTACAACTGTCATCCTGATTCGGAACTTCCGGGTTTTATGGTGGAAATTGCTAAAGATGTATTTTCTCCACATGGCTATAGAGTTATATACGAAAAAACCAATTGGTCTCGGGCGGTGCGGAATGCACGCATAGGCAAGGTGCATGGAATTATAGGAGCACTTAAGGGCGATGCGCCCGGTTTTGTATTCCCGGAAAACTCATTAGGTATGACGGAAAATCTTTTTTGGGTGCCAAATACGTCTAATTTTGCTTACCAATCAATTACCGATTTGCAAGCCCTTCGGGTGGGGGTAATTCAGGGCTACTCTTATGGCGAAGACTTGGATAAGTACATTGAAAGCAACAAACTAAACGAAGCAACATTGCACTCTATCTCAGGTCAAGATGCCCTGGAGCGGATCCTTCAATCACTAATCTTGGGACGGGTAGATGTGATAGTGGAGGAAAGGGCTGTGATGTTGAATCACTTACTTTACCATCCAAATAAAAACGAAATTAAGCCCGCAGGAAGAGTCAGTATTGACCCCGTGTATATTGCATTTTCTCCAAACCGACCTGAATCAAAGCAACTTGCTAAATTGTTGGACGTTGGAGTTGCCCAATTGAAAGCACAGGGGAAACTGCGCATCATTTTGGAAAAGTACGGGTTAACAGAATGGTGAATGAACCACAAAGAACAATGGTGTCAGGTTCGCTGAAATAATTCGCTAAGTTACATAAAATCAATGACTGGAAAATGTAAAGCAGGCGAAATTTACAAAGTAATATATTAGGTTTAATTGGAGAGCACGTCAGATTCAGAGTGCGGGGGGATTGTCCTCAAATCCGTCCATTAGGCAGTCTGATTGAATTTAGAGATATGAATTTTTGTGCCGGGAGCTTTAAACTTTAGAAGTTCCAATCTAATCTGACATTTCCCTTTTAAAAGAGAGAGTTACCAGTTTAAGGTATGGGTGTCGAATCCAACTTAAACAAAAAGGTAACTCTCATGTTGCATACTAACAACCCAGTAATAAAACACAAAGTCGGTTTGCTTAATTTGGCGGAAGAATTAGGTAATATCACTCAAGCCTGCAAAGTCATGGGCATATCACGCGATACTTTTTATCGGTACAAAGAAGCCTCAGAGGAAGGTGGCGTAGAAGCATTACTCAATCAGAACCGTCGTGTTCCTAATGTTAAGAATCGAGTTGATGAAGCCATTGAGATGGCTGTGATTGATTACGCAATAGAATATCCAGCTCATGGCCAGTCAAGAACCAGTAACGAGTTACGGAAGCAAGGAGTGTTTGTTTCACCAAGCGGTGTACGTTCAATCTGGCTTCGTCATGACCTGGCTAATTTCAAAGGCCGTCTGGCAGCATTAGAAGCCAAAATGGCCTCTGATAACAACATCATCCTGACTGAGTCCCAGGTGCAAGCGCTGGAACGGAAAAAGCTTGATGATGAGGTGAGTG